>JACQFZ010000047.1 GCA_016199745.1 Gammaproteobacteria bacterium | reverse complement strand
AACAAGAACGCGTTGCGACGACGGCGGCGCCCCTGTCGGATCCACCGTTCTAGGAAAATACCTCGTGCCGGTTTCTGTTTCCGACGAATTCGCTCAGGCGCTTGCCAGCATTTAGGCGCGGATTTGGACCGCCACTAACAGTAACTTCACCGAGACCAACCGCCTGCTTCTCGGCTTTTTGGAACATGCCTTCCAAATGAAAGTAATAAAGCAGATCGTTTTGGATGTCAGCTCGCTCGTCGGGATCCAGAAAGCCCTGTTCCTGATTGTCCCTTGTAATATCCACCTGCATGCTCTGAATCTGGCACTCGATCGCCGATCGAATGCCGGTGAGCTGTGAGGAAGTGAGCATTCTTAAATCGGTCATGTGGTGACGGTGCTAATAGAGCAAGCGGGTAATCGAAGACGAGCCCAGCATCGCCGATATAATTCGCTACGCGCCGGCGACCGACGATCTGCCAGGCACGCTAACCCGTAGTTCGTGAACACCCGCAGCACCGGCTCGAATGGGTTGGGACTTGCTCGTTTTTTTGCGGGGGAGGGCACAGGACTGCGTGAATCGTCTTTCAACCCAACTGAAGCAATCATCTCAGCCGGCAAGCAATCTGTGGTAACTCTCTGCGTTCATGAGCAACAATGTCGGCATAGTTAAAAATGGTATATAGATCTTGATAAAGATTTAAGTCCTGTTCCAACTGTTTCCTGGCGTCGGTAGTTAAATCATCCTCTTTCAGACTTCGCTCGATGTATCTTGCTTTATGAGCCAGTGCCGATTCGATAAATGAAACGTCCTTGTATTGCAGTACGTGAATATCGTCTGCGTTGGGTTGAATCTTTGATTTGATTCCGGCCGCGGTGACTTCTCCCAACCCAAACGCTTGTTTTTCTGCCTGTTGAAAGAAATGTTGCAGATAGTCGTAGTACATAAGGTCACCTTCCATTTCGCCCCGTTCATGGACATCCAAGAAACCGTCTTCTCGATCGTCCCTTTCGATTGCGGTTTCCATGGCCCAAATCTGGAATTCGATCGCTGATCGAATTCCAGTGATTTGCGCGGACGTTAATATTCTTAGATCTGACATACCGGTGCCAAATACGGAATCAAGCCACGTAGTAAACCTACAAACTCTTCATATTTCATATCGTAGGCAGGTTGAAAAGCATAGTGATAAAGCCTACCACCAGGATACGGTTTCGCATTCTTTGCAATGATAATGCCGTCGGGAATTGGAACATTTTTATCAAGGATGTACCAACAGCCCTTCTTTCCTAGTTTGCGCCTGTCATTAAATTCGTTGAATAACGAAATTCCGCCCGACATCCCAAGTACGTAAAGCTCACCTTCTTGTTTATAGGTAATTACATCTATTGCCTTTGGAACCATCAAGCCAGTGACTTTATTTAGCTGCTTCCTTGGACGACTGTCTTCGCGAATCCTTAGAAGGTCAATAGTAGTATCACCATCTGTGTACCCCTGGCGAAGCAGCAAATCGACGTCGAGGTGCCTTAGATAAGTTACTGTGGGATCGGTAGCGCGCCTTAGTCCCAGCAACTTGACGGCTTCCTCTCTGGTCATGGTGTCCGGCAAAATGTTCATTCCTCAAATCCTCCTATGATGTCCTTGTCGTTAGCTCTTAGTATTCGTCGCCGTATTAAACCCCACCGCAATCGGCGACAAAATTTTCCCGTCTTCGTCGTACGGGGTGTAACGCATCTCGATCGCGGTGAAGCTGACCCCGAAGTGCTCGATCGGTCGGCGGCGGTCGGTGGTATAGCCGCCAAGTTTGTACTTGTTGATCAGCGCGTGTTTCAGTACGAATTCCCCGAAGACATCGGCGCCGGCGCCGGTTCCGGTCTTGGTGAGTCGGAGGATGAAATCCTTCCCGGTGCCGCAACACGCTTCCAAAAATAACTGGGGCGTTGCGCTGTCCATGGTTTTGCTGAACTCGAGGTCGGTGGTGATAGTGTTGGTGCTCTCACGATCTCCCCGGGTCGACGTCGCCGAGGTGATCTTGCGCGATGTACCCCAATTCCATTGAATAACATCGATCCATCCGGAATGCCCTTTATCGGATGTTTCGCCTTTTACGCCGGGTACGAAGATGAACACAGACATGAATGGACTCCCTTCCAAAGGTGTGTCGTTATATATAAATAACTAAGCGGCAGAAGATTTCGTGATGAAAACTTCCGGCGGCGCCGAATAGGCGTCAGGATGAGCGGCATATGCGCGTTCCTCCGTTTCCTTGTTATCCGTGATCCAACAAACTGCTTTTTTTATCGACACGCTGATTGCGGGATGAGCAGCGGCCGTAACGCCGCGATGCTAGCGCGGCGTTTTCACGAAGTAAACGCCGATTCAGCTCAGTGGCATACCACTCACATCGATTCTCGGCGCCATCATGCAAAATTATAAAAACGCCTTATCCCGTCTCGAATCGACCGGTATCAATGCCGTCCACGAGATCGGTGAGTTGCTGCGTTCGCGGTTGTTAGATCGGTTGTTGTAGCTTCCCCTGAGCGTCCGGCACAGGGTCGTGCGCCGGAACGTCCCGCCATTGGTGCGCCGTAAATGGGTTGGGGTGTCGGTTTCCCGTCACCTACACTTGCAGAGTAGTCATACATCCCACGTAACCGCATATATAAGGTGCGAACCTATTCGTGTGGTATGGATATTGCTCAACTGTATGGTAATTGATGCAAACAATGGAATGGGGGTGCCGTCGTGGTTCCAATGCTGTTCAAGAAGAACGTAGGCTATCGCTCCGTTCTTAAATATCTACGCGCCAGCGACGAGACGTTAACCCATGTATCGGTGCAAGGGCCGCTGCTCCCGTCGTTACGATTATCGCGTGTGATCTAACGGTACGGTGGAGCACAATGATAGGGATCGTCGACCGTATATCCAATCTGACCTCATGGTTGACCCGACTTAGGCGGTACGCCAGTGGTCTTGGACGCCGTTCGGCGTCCTATCAAAACGGGTTTCTTGATACCACGCGAGTGCCAGTACTCGATCAGACCCCGGTACATGCGAGCTTAACCGAGCCGTGCGTGGATGCTCATCGGATGGACCTCTCGCCGGCGGCGCCCGATCCGGAAGCGGAGCGTGTTAGCTTGCTATATCGGCAGGCAACGCCGACCTTAGTGATGAGTTTCGGAATCGCCGCCCTCTTGGGGGCGGTGTTGTGGTACGAAACCCATCCGACCTGGCTCATGGCCTGGATCAGTGCGGTGGTGGTGGTCACGTTACTGCGTATCGTTGTGACGCTCGCGTTCCGGCGTTCGCATTCGCCCGAGCCTAAGCGTTGGGAGAGGATATATACGTTAGGGGCGGTCATCGGCGGTAGTACCTGGGGTTTGGCCGGGTGGCTACCCGAGTACACGCCGTCGCTCGTGCATCAATTGTTTATCGTACTGACGCTGGCCGGTATCACTGCTGCCACTATTGTCTCTACCGGGGCATCCTACCGGGCCTATCTCTCTTTTCTGATCCCCGCGCTGATGCCACTGACGGTGTGGGAAATTCAAAGCGATCAGTACGCCAGTATCAGTGTTGCGGTGTTGGTGGCGTTATTCGGATCGACGCTGGCACTGACAGCGTTTAGCTACCATCGCAATCTACTGCAATCGCTGCGCATGCGCCGCGAGAACATTTTGTTGGACGCCGAGATACGGCTAACCGCGCGTGTGTTCGACGACACGCTGCAGGGCACGTTGATCACCGACGTCGACGGGCGCATCACCAAGATAAATCCGGCAGCGACAGCAATCACTGGTTATAGCGTCGCCGAGGCCACAGGAACTCCGTTGCGCCGCTGGCTTTCCGACCAAAATGCGGCTGCCTTTCACGACGCGGTTATGGCTACCGTGCGCACGACCGAGAAATGGGAAGGCGAGGCCTGGTACCGCCGTAAGAATGGCGAGGCGTTTCCGGTGTGGCAGACCATCACGACAGTACACGATCGGCACGGTACAGCGGTTGGGCGCATCGTTGTCTTCGGCGACATCAGCGAGCGCAAGCGCGAAGAGGACCAGATCCGTCGCATCGCCTACCAGGATCCGCTAACGAAGTTGCCGAATCGGCGCGTGTTCGAGGATCGTCTCGACCACGCTGTGAAACGCACCAAGCGTCGCGGTGCCCGCTTTGCGATTTTGTTCGTCGATCTCTACCATTTCCGCGCCATCAACGACTCGCTCGGCTATCACGCCGGCGATCAGTTGTTGCGCACCGTGGCACAACGTTTACAAAATCGCGTGCGCACTGAAGATACGGTGGCGCGACTGGAGGGCGATAAGTTCGGCCTGATCCTCGAGGACATCGCCGCGCCTGGCGACGCGGAAACGGTAGCGCAAGATGTGATCGCTCTGCTCAATGCCCCGCTGGCGCTCGCGGACGAAACACTGATCCCGGCCAGCTGTATCGGTATCGGTGTTTATCCGGAAGATGGTTTGGATGTCGAGACACTGATCGAGAATGTGGACACGGCACTCAATCTGGCGACCAAGCAGAGCGAGAACAGCTACAAGCGTTACTCGACGACGATGACACGCGCCGCCTCCGAGCGGCTGTCGATGGAGTGGGCGTTGCGCCGTGCGATCGAACACGACGAGTTGGTACTGCACTATCAACCGTTCTATTCGCTGAAACGCGGCGCCGTCGTCGGTATGGAGGCATTGGTGCGTTGGCAGCATCCCGAGCGCGGACTGGTCCCGCCCAATCTCTTCATTCCGCTCGCCGAGGAGACCCGATTGATTCTGCCGCTCTCGCGCTGGGTCATGCACCGCGCTGCGTGCGATTGGCACGAGCTGAACAACGGTCATGTGCCGCCGCTGCAATTGAGCGTCAACATCTCGGCGCAGCAACTGGCGCAGCCCGACTTCGTTTCCACGATTGCCGAAGTTCTACAAAGCAGCGGTATGCCGCCTGCTCAGCTGAAGGTGGAAATCACCGAATCGGTTTTGGTGGCGGATCCCGATTCGGCAGCAACGGTTCTGCAAAATCTGAAGGCGCTTGGCGTGCATATCGCGATCGACGACTTCGGTACCGGCTATTCCTCGCTCAGCTACTTAGCGAACCTGCCGATCGACACTATCAAGATCGACCGTGCGTTCATCCGCAATCTCGATACCAACACCGCCAACGCCGCTATGGTCCAGGCGATTCTGCAAATGTCTCAGGCACTTAAGCTGGACGTCGTGGCGGAAGGTATCGAGACCGAGGCCGAGGCTTCGATGTTGCGCAGCCTCGGCGGCGATATTTTCCAGGGATACCTCTTCTGCCGGCCGGTTCCGAAGGAATCGTTTGCGGAAAAAACCGGTGGCGGTTCATCCTATTATGGTGACGTGCCTAAAGTCGTACGTCGCAGCTAGCTAACCCCGAAACATTACTATACTGAACTAAAAATACTCGCCACTTACTTCCGAACATGGAGGTTCTAAAATGATAACGCGTGTTATTGTCCTCATTGCGGCTCTGCTGTTGGCCGCGGTCGCGCAGGCCGAGCTGCGGATCGCCGCTGTCGGCCCCATGAGCGGGAACGACGCCTCCTTCGGAGAGCGTATACGTCGTGGAACGGAAGCAGCGGTAGCCGATATCAACGCCAGTGGCGGCCTACTCGGTCAAAAGCTGGTCGTCGAAGTTGGGGACGATTTCTGTGACGCTCAGAAGGCCGTCACTGTCGCGCGACAAATGGCGGACAAGAAGGTAATACTCGTCGTCGGCCACGATTGTTCCGATGCCTCAATCGCTGCCTCCGATGTGTATCACTCGCATGGCATCGTGCAAATTTCCCCAAGCTCAACTAATCCGACGTTCACCGAACGTGGGCTCGACAATGTCTTCCGCGCGTGTGGCCGTGATGACGAACAAGGTACGATTAGTGGGCGCTACATTGCCCGTTATTACCGCGACGTGAATGTTGCGATCCTGCACGACAATGCCACGTATGGAAAAGGTTTGGCGGAGGCGACCCGCAAAGCTATGAACAAGCTCGGCAAGCCCGAGTCACTCTACGAAGCGATCATTCCCGGAGAGAAAGATTATTCCGCGATTGTAGAAAAAATGAAGCAGAAGAATATCGGCCTGATTTACTACGGTGGTTACCATCCGGAGGCTGGATTGATCGTGCGCCAAGCGCGTGCGCTCGGACTCAAGGCAACGCTCATGGGCGCCGATGCGCTGATTACTCGCGATTATTGGACCATCGTCGGTGACGCAGGCGAAGGGACTCTCATGACTTACAGTCTCGAGCCCTGGCGTAATCCACAGAATAAATCGATTGTGGACAAATTCCTTAAACAAGGTTTCAAACCGGACGGCTATGCACTTCACGCCTACGCGGCGGTGCAGGCGTGGGCGCAGGCGGTGAAACGTAGCGGCACTATGCAGACCTCGGAAGTTGCTAAGGCGCTAAAGAGTGGTAATCGTTTCAATACCGTGCTTGGCCGGATTGCCTTCGACTCCAAGGGTGATGTCACGGAGCCGGGATTCGTCGTGTACCGATGGAGCAGGGGGGACTACGACTATGCCAAGAACTGAACCTAAATACGGCGGGTCGCTCCCCTTGAAGGGAAGGGACCCGCAGTTGCAGTAACGATTCAGTTCTTCGTTGGACCAACCCATCCTTTTTTGTAGAGCAGTTGCGCCGACGGAGTGGTTGCCCTAGGAATGTAATCCTTAACGGTATAAGCGAAGTTAAGTCCGGTCCGTTTGGCACTAGCCGCCTTCAGCGGAGCGACCCGATGGGCCGTGGTGTCGCTCTTCAATAGATACGCATCCCCGGGCACCAAAGAAACGCGAGTTACGTTGGGACCGTGCAGATCGGCAAGTGAGTTCGAATTAGCCACGAGCTCCACTTCGCCGCCGTGTTCGGGAGGTGGTGCCTCGAAAATGAGCGCCAGCGAAATGGGATAGTCGTCATAGTGGGCGCCGAAAGTATCTCCCATCTTATGAAGATCGTTCAGCACGAAGCGATCAAGATCCGACAATGGTAGCACTTCCTGGTTGGTGAGAAAGCTCAAAAACCGCAATAGTTCTTCGTTCGCATAAAGCAACGGGATGATCGTCGATAGTTCTTGAATGGAATCGCCCGACAGCGTTCGCATATTGCGCGGACTGTCGTTCATGCACTCCATTTCGAAATCTCGACGGATCGCTAGGTCTCGAAGTCGTTGTATTTCTTTTTGCAACAACTCAAAACCGATCGATTTCATGAATCCGGGAAGCTTGACGTAGTGATGCTTCAGGTAATGTTCCCGGTAGGTCAAGGCTGACACACCATCGAATAGATATCGATTGGTATCAAAAAAAAGTTGTGTTACCGCCCCTAGGCCCAATGATGCGCGCGTGTGTTTGTTTAGGACTTCAACAGCTTTTTCATTTGTCAGCATAATTCTGCTCCTTCAGTTTTGCGGCCTGGCCTTGACGAACGTTACTTATGCGTCAGGGCCGAGTTCTTCGCGTTTAAAATACGCTGATCACTTGTTTTCGAATTCATGCCCTCGATTTGTATCACGACTGTTCCCACCAGCATCAAAATACATCCCGCTATTTCCTGCTTCGTCATGGTTTCGTTTAACAGCAAACTACCGAATAGGATGGCAAATACCGCCTCTAGTCCTAATATCAGAGCGACATGAACCGACGGCGCTGTCTTTTGGGCACGCATTTGTACAAGAAATGCGAATCCCGTCGCGCCGACTCCCGTATACAAAAGCGTCGCCCACGTGGAGAGTGTTAATTTGGAAAATATAATTGAATGATTGCTGAAGATGACGGACGCTACGAAGCAACTAACGGCTACCGTCGCGACTTGAATCACGGTGAGGCAAATCGGACTGTGTCTCTTCGAGTAATAACCAGTAAAAGTAATTTGCAGTGCAAACGCCACCGCGCAACCGAACACCCAAAGATCGCCCGTATTAATCGTCCGTTGATTGTTCAGCGACAAGAGTGCGAGACCGATAACACTTAGCGCGATTGATACGATCTGCTTGCTGGTGACTTTTTCACGAAACAATGTGATGGCGAAAATTGGTACGAAGACAACGCTCACGCCGGTGATGAATCCGACCTTTCCGGTGGTCGTATGCAGAAGTCCGATGGTTTGAAGGACAAAACCGGCACTGAGCGTTATACCGATAACAACACCCCCGAGTAATGTCGGGTAGTCAATTTTTTTTAGTTCTTTTCCGTAAATAATCGACAATATCGCCGCGCCGATGGTAAATCGAAGTGCGAGGAATCCCAACGGCGATACGTCATCCAACGCCAGTTGGGTCGGTACAAACGTCGACCCCCATATCAGCGCGACGACAAACAGCGAGAAATACGCTTTACAGTGGTTCAGTGAGTTCTGCATAGATGTCGTGACGACGTTCCGTGTTTCCAGCATTCAGCCAAGTACTAAAGGTACTGTCTCGTGTTACATCGCAAGTCGCGCAGTGAAACGATCCACCAAAAGTATTGAAATGTCTAAAGGGCACCAAGATGGGTTTCAAACCGAGTCTCTTGATAAGAGCGATCATCGGTTTGTCTTGCGCTTCAACTAATACCCGCTCTTCATCCAAACTCAAGACGTTCATGTTGATCCACTTGCTGGTCATGTAGAGGGGATGGGCATCTGGAATTACCGGTTGCGGTGCGTGCACCAAGTCCCACCCCTGGAAAAGCGTCTTGCTGAGTTCGCTGGTGAGACGAGCCGGAACACGCTCTGGATTGATAAGCATCAATCCGGGACGAAGCGGCATCATAGTGGCGTCGATGTGCATCGGATGTGCATCGGAAAATTTCAAAACGTGCATCCGAAAACCGTCGCCAATCGCGGCTTGTAACCAGCGGATTCCGCTGAGATTGGTTACGTGACTTCGCTGACAAATGATGTCCTTCCCAAAACGCATAAAGTCGGCGGCGTCGAACGTTGGCTCGACCTCGGTAATGACACTGCGAAACTCGGAATCGGAAGCTTGCCAATTTTTTGTGTAAAAGTCCTCTGCCAGCGTTGGTGTGGGCGGACGTATCCAGCGTGCGCCTTTTGCCGCGTATTCGCTAAGAAGACGGCGATAGGGTTCGCTTTCGCGTTGACGCGAGCGCCACGACATCGGAGCTTCAATGATTCGGTCGCCAACCGTTAAAAGTTTGTCTCGGGGCATCGCTGCATACATTCCTCCTTTTGTTTGCCACGCTGGCGTCGTAATCGGGTTTAAGAACAAATCAACGGGATTGTCCGGCCGTCGAACGACGACTCCTTCTTGTTCCAAAACATGTACGAGCCCGTCCAGCTCCTTTTCCGCAGCTTCCACTTGAACTCGAGGAAATGGTCTTCCGGCGTTTTTTCGAAAGAATTGCCACTGTGTTTCGGGCATAGTCGCCTGGATCATGACTTCAGGCTCATCAGGTACGACAGCGCCTTCAATTCTGCCAACGATAACTTCTTTCAGTTGGCTCCATTCATCAAAAGAACAGACAGATAAAGCGTTGGTTAACCTTGGTTTGGACTCTAAGAAAGGATCGGTAAAGTGAAGCGGGTTAAAAAGTGTTTGGCCCTGAACATCCCGTATTATTGAGGCAGAGGGTTTAATTCTTGCCATTTCATTCTCCTCCTTGGACCGATTGTTCTGTTAACCCCTGGTGGCGAAGTGACAATAGATCATGGCACATTCACTAAAACGCAGCGAGTCGGTGTTATGCAGAGTCCTTGGTAGATGCCTATTTTTGCCCCAGGGTAGGTATCGCCAGCACACGTGTTTTTTCGCTACTGTGAAGTCAAACGAAAGAGCAATGAGGTTGAGCGGCGATTTATCCCCCGGATTATCTCGTCCGTCCGCCATTCCCGCCCGAGCGGGTTATTACGACAAAACTGGCGTCAACTTGACTAACCCCGGTGGACTGCCGAAATTAACGCTTGGCAGCGGTACTCCGCCCAGGAAGTGTTTCCGGATGCTGATGCAATAAAACCAAAAGTCCGGCAGATTTGCTGCATCCTCACTAATGATTACAACTGAGCGGAGACCGTCCGCAATCATCTTTCGAACAGGGAGGTTCCATGTGACCACGCGCATCGCTGTTTTTATTGCCGCTCTGTTGTTTGCCACCAGTGTAAAGGCCGATTTGCGCGTCGCGGCGGTCGGTCCCATGACCGGAGAAGGTGCTTCCGCGGGCGAGCAAATACGGCGAGGTGTGGAAGTCGCGGTGGCGGATATCAATGCCAGCGGTGGCTTGCTCGGCCACAAGCTGGTTGTAGAGATTGGCGACGATACATGCGATCCCGAGAAAGCGGTCGCGATCGCGCAACAGATGGTCGATAAATCGGTGGCCCTCGTCGTTGGTCACGATTGTTCCGAAACCTCAATTGCTGCCTCCGACGTATACCACAGGTATGGCGTTGTGCAGATTTCCCCGAGTTCCACCAATCCTAGATACACCGAACGCGGACTCGACAACGTGTTTCGCGTGTGCGGTCGTGACGACCAGCAAGGTGCGACCAGCGGACGTTACATCGCTCACTACTTTAGAAACGAGAACGTTGCGATCCTGCACGACAACACTACCTACGGTAAAGATCTAGCGAACGAGACCCGCAAAGCTATGAACCGGCTCGGTAAGGTAGAGGCGCTGTACGAAGCGATCGTGCCCGGAGAAAAAGATTATTCGGCGATTGCTCAAAAGTTGAAGCAGGCGAATATCGGTTTTGTCTACTTTGGCGGCTACTATGACGAGGCCGGACTTATCCTGCGCGCGATGCGCGCGCTCGGGATCACCGCCATATTTATGTCCGGCGATGGGTTGAACACCAAGGATTTCTGGTCCGTCGCCGGTACAGCAGGTGAAGGCGTCCTGATGACTTTTGGCCCCGAACCGGCGCGTAATCCAGACAATAAACCGATCGTCGATAAATTCCTTAAACAAGGCTACAAACCAATTGGTTATACGCTCCATGCCTATGCCGTAATACAGGCCTGGGCCCAGGCGGTCGAACGTCGCGGGACCACGCAAGTCTCGGACGTGGTCAAGGTCCTCAAGAGCGGCGAGCATTTCGACACCGTGCTAGGCCGGATTGCCTTTGATACCAAGGGCGATATCTCCGCACCGGGTTTCGTCGTTTACCAATGGAGCAATGGCAAATTCGACTACGCGAAAGAAACGCATGTAATGACGATTTACAGCTTGCCCATCATTGTGGGGCTCATTATTTTTAAGCTGGTGTTGTTTATCTATGCCGTTCGATCGCGGGTCAAAAACGCCAGAACTTGGTTGTTTCTCTGCTCGCTGGCTGCATTGGCTCTGTTCAATATCTCCGAGATTTTTCTTCTAAATTACTTTTCCTCATTAGGTATCGATCGCGCGTTGGAGGTATCTGGTTATGCCTACCTCGGAACGACCATTGTCGCTGTCGCTTTTCTGCTGCACTTGTCCTTGCAATTTGCACTGGAACGGCAAACGACATCGCCAATTCTTTGCGCGATTGTTTACTCGCCGGCCTTGTTGCTGGAATGTCTTTTGTTGTTCACCGATAGGGTAGTTGCCGGTTTCCAGCCGTTTCAGTTCGCCATCATTCACGTTCCCGGGCCGTGGTACTTCCTTTTTGAAACGTATCTCACGGTTTATTTGGCGGCCGCGCTGGTCAATTTGCTGATCGCGGCGACCAACACGAAACTTCTGCCGATTGCGCGGATTCGAAATCGACTATGGTTGACGGCGCTGACACCGATGGCGCTGCTGATGATTTACGTTATCGTATCGCGATACTTTCATTGGCCGCAGATTTCGGAGCACGCGTATATCCCCGTTGCCGAGTCATTTTTCCTGTTGGTCGCCACTTACGCTACCTACCAATATCGGCTTTTCGATATCGAGTTTTATATCCCGGGGTCGAAAGTACGCGAACGCAAGACCCACTTCTACCGACGCATTCAAACGACGATCGCGGAACTTAGTACGATGCCGTCGATGGAAGCGGTGCTGTTTCGCGTCTCGAAACTTCTGCATTGCCCGGTGGCGCTGCTAGGCAATGGGCGGCCGACCTACGCCGTTGCCGACGGCGATGATACGGATGTGTTAACACTATTTCCGGCTGACACGCTCAACCGGATCGACCGCATCATCGTCGCCGATGAGATTCAATACACCCTGCCGGTGCTCCATCGGTGTATGCGACAGTATCAGGTGGCAGCGATCGTGCCGTTCTATCCGAATGCGAAAGCGGCCGCGAGCTGGATGCTGTTCGGTAACGCCTTCAGTGCAACCGTTCATACACCACTCGACTTCCGCCAGGTGGAACGGCTGTTCGACAGCCTCGGTGAATTCTTCGTCGACCGGCTTGCCTTGTTAAGGACGGAGTTGAGCAAAGCGCAGCAAACGGTCGCTGAGCACGCCGGCGTGCAACATCGAATTCAGGCGCTGGAGAGGGCGCTGGATAGAGAGCACGATACTGCCAAAACCTTGCGTAAATATAATCTTAATTTAATGATGGAATGCCATCGGCTCCGCGAGGAGATGGTGGCCCGAGACGGCAATAAGACCGCCCGCGTGATCCAGCTGCTGCCAAAAATCATATCGCTGGAAGTCAGCAAGACACTCGCGCAGCTCACCGTGGAGTTTGAAAAGCGCAAGATCTTGGATGCACTGGCGCGTGCCGGCGGTAATCGATCCGAGGCCGCGAGACGGCTGGGATTGAGGCCGAATACGCTTCATTACAAGATGAAGCGTTACGGGCTTATCGACGATGGTCAAAGCGAATAAAGCACTTGCTCACTATGGTTCGTGTGTGTTCCCTATAACGGTACTCGGCGATATCGAGGCGACCGGATTGTTTTCTGTTAGCGTGACTGGTCTTTAAGCTCGCGTTTCATTCACTCAACAAACACGCGTGTGTTGTTCAGCGCCGAGTGGACTTGTCTATCAAAATTCGTGAGCCTCGCTCGCGACCGAAGGATAAGCGACCGTGTCGTAACCGATGATATTGACTGCCTCAGTTGGGCCATGCGCGGTTTGGTGCCGGATTATCATTATCGTTCTTTAGGTAGCATGCTCTTCAGTTCTTTTTTTATCCACTCCACGAACACGCGCGTGCGCGACGGCAGTAGCCGCGCATGCGGGTAAATGACGCTAAGTGGTATCGGCGGTGTCTCGAATTCCTCCAGCACGATACGTAAGCGTTTTTGCGCGACGTACGGTGCGACCTGATACGACAGAAACATACCGAAGCCGGCGCCTTCGGCGCAGGCGGCGATCGCCGGCGTCGATTGGTTGAAATCGAGATTACCGCTGACCGGCACCGTGAGCTTACGCGGACCGTCTTGAAACGCCCATGATTGGCCGGCGACACCGGCAAAGCAGACGCAGTTGGCGCGCGCCAGTTCCTTTGGATGTTTCGGTGTGCCGTGCTTGCGCAAGTACGACGGGCTGGCAACGACGACGCGCCGAATCTCGCTGATCTGCTGGGCGACCAACGACGAATCGACTAGGGGGCCGATGCGGATGCCGACGTCGATTTGTTGTTCCAATAGATTTACCACGTGATCGAGCAAGATCAGGCTGCAGCGCAGCTTGTCGTAACGCTGCACGAAGCGCGTTACCGCCGGCGCAACATATATCTGCCCGAACAACACCGGCGCCGTAATCCGCAGCATGCCGCTCGGTTCGGTTCGATCGCTCGTTAGCGCCTCCTCGGTTTCGGTCACTTCCGCCAGGATGCTGCGGCAGCGCCCGAGGTAGGTTTTGCCTTCGGCGGTCAGCGACAAGCGCCGGGTAGTGCGGTTGAGTAGGCGTACGCACAGGTGCTCCTCCAGCGCCGCCAGCGTTCGCACCACCGCCGGTAACGACGAATTCAACGACCGTGCCGCCGCCGTCAGGCTGCCGTCATCGACGATGCGCACGAAGGTTTGCATGGCGCGGAGCTTGTCCATGCGCCTATGATTGCTCCGAAAAATGGAGCAGTCAAATTCAATGTGCCGTCTTTATCATTGGCGGCGAGGCGCCCAAAATTCATCCGGCCAACTAACCGCAATGACTACCGAGGCCATGATGACAAATACCGCTATCGTCCGACCCGCACGTCCTATAAAGCTCTACCGCTTCCGTCTATCTGGGCACGCCCATCGCGCCGAGCTGATGCTGTCGTTGCTCGGCTTGCCGTTTGAGTCGATCGACGTTGATCTCGTTACCAAGGCACAAAAGAGCGATGCATTTCTCAAGCTCAATGTCTTCGGCCAAGTGCCGGTGATCGATGACAGCGGTGTCGTCGTTGCCGACTCAAACGCGATCTTGGTCTACCTCGCCGGCAAGTATGACGATGGCCGTTGGTTACCGCGTGACCCGCTGGGCGCTGCCAACGTGCAGCGCTGGTTATCGGTGGCCGCTGGTTTGGTCGCGTTTGGGCCGGCGGCGGCCCGTGCCATGATTTTGTTCGGTCGTAAGTACAACGCCGACGAAGTTATCGGCCGCGCGCAGGCGTTGTTCGAGGTGATGGAGCAGGTGCTCGGTGAATCGCGCTTTCTCGTCGGCCGCGCACCCACTATCGCAGACATCGCCAACTACACATACATCGCCCATGCGTCCGAAGGCAACGTGTCGCTTGCGCCGTATGCGCACCTGCGCGCATGGCTTGCGCGGATCGAAGCATTGCCGGGCTTTGTGCCGATGATCGCCTCGAAGGCGGGATTGGTGGCTTGAAACGCTAACTCGCGGAATTGCGCCCATGTCGATGCCCGGATGGCCGCACGATGATTCGCCGTTTCATCGTGGCGAGCAGGAAGTGCAGGCGCGCGTTGGCGTGCGCGCCAAGGTCGAGTCAGCCGGTCGCCGAGTGGTGCGCGCCTTTATGCCTGAGCAACATCGCGAATTTTTTTCGCAATTACCGTTTGTTGTCGTTGGCGCAGTCGCTGCCGACGGCCGTCCGTGGGCGTCGATGTTGGTGGGTGAGCCCGGATTCATGAACTCACCGGATCCCGCTTTACTGCGTATTGACGCGCCGCCGTTTGCGGAAGATCCGATTATGCCGGGGTTAAAACTGGCGGCCGACGTCGGTGTGCTCGGTATCGAGCTGCATACACGCCGGCGCAATCGCATGAACGGTCGCATCGTCGGTCGCGATGCGTATGGTATGACGATTCAGGTAGCGCAAAGTTTCGGCAACTGTCCGAAGTACATCCAGCAACGGGCGTACCGCCGACTCGTAAGTGAATCGACAACGACGCCGCAGTCGTTGCAGGTGTTGCCTCGGCTGGACAGTGCGGCGGCGTCGCTCATTCGTGCGGCCGATACTTTTTTTATCGCAACGCATTATGCCGCGGCTGATGCGCGACCCTCGTACGGCGCTGATGTTTCGCATCGTGGCGGCAAGCCGGGTTTCGTGCGCGTCGATGATGCGGCGACGCTGACGTGGCCGGAGTTCGTCGGCAACTTCCTGTTCAACACGCTTGGCAATTTAACGGTCAATCCACGCGCGGGGCTGCTGTTTCCGGATTTCACCAACGGCGATCTGCTGTTGTTATCGGGCCGCGGTGAAATTATTTGGGACGGCGACGAGCTCCAGGCATTTGCCGGTGCCGAGCGATTGCTGCGCTATCGCATTGAACGGATTGTGCGGTTGCCGGCGGCGTTGCCGTTACGTTGGCAGTTGCAAGAGTACTCGCCGTTTCTGGCGAATACGGGTGCGTGGTGATGGGTTACCGCGCGGTTTCGGCGCGATGCCTTTCGGCAGCTCTAACGAACGGACTGCGGGCGGCGGCGTTGGCGAGTCCGCTATTGATGTCCTTCAGTGGGCTCGTTGGATCGGCGGTCACCAGCTCGACGACGAATTGATTGCCGCCGAGACTTTTGGCGCGAAGCAGCGCGCGGTCAGCGCGACCGACCAACATGCTGCTCATATCGCCGCGCGAATACGGCGTGACGCCGGCGGAGAACGACGGTACCGGTAACGATTTGACGCCGACCAGGCAATGGGTCTGGCCGGCTCGGCGGATGGCGTTGTGTAGTACCGTGGTAGCGCCGTCGACGTTAGTGTTGGGCAATAGCACGGCAAACTTTTCGCCGCCGAAGCGTGCCACATGGTCATGCCGCCGCAAGGCGGTGAAGACATGGGTAACGTAAGCGCGCAGTATCTCGTCGCCGGTAACCTGACCATACGTCGCGTTCACCGTTTTAACGCCATCGACGTCGAGCATCACCAGCGTCAGCGGCGTACCGTAACGTTCGGCGCGGCCGATCTCGTCGATCAATCGGCGGAGGAAGGCGCGGCGGTTGGGTAGACCGGTGAGCGCATCGACAAGGACCGGCGCTCGCGCGTCGATTTTTTCCGGTGTCGATGCTGTCCGTACTTTCAGAAGTCGCGTGTCGCTGGTCGCGCGTTCGATTTTGCTGTGTAACGAGCGTTGACCTTTGAGCACCTCGTCGATTCCGTCGAGCAGAATCCGCCGCAGCGTTTCCACTTCCTGCGAGGAGTCGGCCTGCTTGAGCGCATCCAACTGAATTTGCAGCAGTGCACCGAACTCGCGATTTTGTATCAGCGCATCGCTCAAGTTGCGCAGGATGGTTTCCTGGAGCTTAAGTGCATCGTCGCGACCTTGATCGACGCTGACCGGTGGTGGGATCGAATTCTCGTTCTTCCGTGCCGCAAGGGTGGGGATGTCTTTTATGGGCTCGGGTCTGGTGGACGGCGGAACCCCAGCGCGCGGCGTTTTTTGGTTCACGTTAAAGCGGCGACCTTTGTTGTTATATAAGGTATGAGTGACGGGTGATGAACGTTACTCCGCACAACTCTCATCCAATCCAATCCTTGGAGCGGGGACTCTAACCTGCGATCTTTTAAATGACAACCGATTGGGAGGGCAAGTAGGTTATTGCCAGGTAAGGGAAGTGAGGACGGAAGAACGGTTACTGACTTTGCCCGCCCACTCCGCGGCGGGAGGGGCGGGATGCCGCCGATATTCGTCAGCTAATCTTCGAGCGTAAAGCCGACCTTTAAGGTGACCTGCCAGTGCGCCACTTTTCCTTTGGCGACTTCACCGCGAGTGTCGATAACTTCGAACCAACGGATATTACGCACTGTTTCCGAGGCTTTGCTGATCGCTCGACTGACCGCGTCCTCGACGCTGGTGGCTGAAGTACCGGTCAGTTCAATATGCTTGTAAATGTGGTCGGTCATCTGCGTTCTCCTGGGTTGCCTAAAATCCTTCGTGCGTTCAACTGTGTCGAACCATACCGACCAGGACATACCGGAGCAAGCAAGCTAATCGGCGGTGTACATGGCGGCATACACGCGGTCGAAAGACTCACCGTTTTTGACCCGCGCCAGCAATTTAAAAACCCCTTTATGACCCACCTTGTTTATCCACTGCCGTACTTCCTGCTTGGCGCCGGCGTAGTGCTGCGTGAGCTGGTCATCATCGCCGTCGAAGAACTGCCAGCCGTAACGCAATTGGGTGATGGCGGTTAACCGGCGGGTATCGAGAAAATCGTAGCGGCTTCGGTAATCCACTTGCATCGCTGCGCCTTCGTCGAACCATACGGGTATCTCGAAGGTCCGCGCCCAATAACCGACGTGCGCGAAAACCTCGGCGTGAACGAATTCATGAGCGATGACATCCACGTTGTGTCCGTGTGGGCCGATGACGATGTAGGATCGACCCGGCGGAAGATGGGTAGTGGCATATTCATTCGCCGTGAACTTGGTGAGTGTCAGCATGTGGTGGCCGGCAATGACCACCGGCGTTGCCGATTGCGGGCCGTAGGCGGCGACGACGCGCGCCTGGGCCTGCTTGATGAGCGACAGCAATTCGTTGCGTTCAGCGCGCGTGGTCTCGGGCGCGACGTAAACGTTCGCGTCGATCGGGACGAAGTCGGTGTAAGCGACGAGTGCGCACGCCAGCACGTCGTGTTTGTACGCCGCTAACGCCGTTGTCGATACGAGCAAGAAAAGCGCAACGATGCCGATTAATTTTTTACGTGTGTTGCTGGCCATGGCTCCGACGGGCTCGGCGTTAACGCCGGTAATTTCGCTAGCCGCATGATACCAACGACCGCCAGTGAAATAAGAACGGCACCGAACCATTGCATCGCCAGCAGATGCTCGTCGAGAAAGAGGTAAGCCGCACCCACACCGAAGATAGGAATCAGATTGAGAAATAAACCGGCGACACTCGCGGAGGTTCTCCGTAGGCCGACGATATAAAACCAAAATGCCAGCGCATAATAGAAGATACCGGCGAGGCCGGCCCAGGCCCAGGCGGCCAGACTAACCGTCGCCAACGGTGCGCTTCCGTCGCCGATCAACTCCAACGGCCAGATGACGAGTGCCCAGATCCAGGCAAACGTTTGTTGCAAAGCCACGATCGCCAGCGGATCGATCGACGTCTCCGTGCGGCGCGTGAGCACGGTATAAAGTGAACAACAGAGAACGCCGGCGAGCACCAGCAAGTTGCCCACCATCGAGCTACCGGTGCTGACGGCAGAACCGACGCCCGACACTAAGCACACACCGGCAATAGCAACGGCGGCCAGTACCAGGAGCGAAGCGGATATACGCTCGCGCAGTATCAACCACGCCATGCCGAGAATCAGAATTGGCTCCGCGGCCCACAACAGTGTCGACAGACTTGCGCTCGTCAGTTTCAGGCCGAACAAACCGAAGGTATAAGCGATGCCAGGATTGAGCAGCCCGATTAAACCGAGTTGCCATACCTCTTTGCCGTGCGGCAAGCGTAAGCGCCGGATTCTTACCATGGTCCACAGAAAAACGACGCTGACGGTGAGTTGTACGACTAACAGTGTCAACGCCGGCACGTGCGTTAATGCACCTTTGGTCATCACGGTGGCTAAGCCCCAGCAAGCGGCGGCAGCCGTCAGCGGCAGCGCGTGCTGCCAGTAGGAAGGCAATTTCTGCATTTTTTTGGCTCCGGACTCGGCAAAGATTTTCTTTAGGGCTACCATTCAAGGGCAGCGTTCCGAGTTGATATTAAGCAGTGCCGGCACGGAGCCCCTAACCATATTTTCTGTGTCTGCGCATTAGAAAATCTTAACGGAGTCAGCATGCGTCGACCCTTGCCATCCCTAAATGCGTTGCGTGCGTTCGAAGCTGTGGCGCGTCATCTGAGCATGCAGCGCGCGGCTAAAGAGTTGCACGTGACGGCGGCCGCCGTGAGTCAACAAATTAAATCGTTGGAGTCATATCTCGGCCGCAAATTATTGCGCCGACAGAACGGTACCTACGCCTTGACGGAAAACGCGCTCGCCGGGTTTCGCGATTTGCAGGAGGCGTTCGATCGGCTGGCGACGGCGGTCGATGCCATGAAGCGCGGCGCGCGTACGTTGCTCACTGTCAGCGTCGAGCCGTCGCTGGCGGCGACTTGGTTAGTGCCGCGATTGCATCGGCTGAAGGCACAGCATCCCGGTCTCGATGTGTTGTTGCAGGCGTCCAGCGAGTTGGCCGATTTCGCGCGCGATCCGGTCGATGTCGCGCTGCGCTACGGTATCGGCAAGTACCCGGGCTTAGCGTCCGAGCGTTTTTTCGGCGAGGAGGTGTTCCCGGTCTGTAGCCCGCAACTGTTGCGCGGTAAGCATGCGTTGAAGAAGCCGGCCGATCTGCGTCATCATCGGTTGTTACATTTGCAGTGGACTCCGCAGTGCGGTCAGTGGCCGGATTGGGCGGCCTGGTTGAAGGCGGCGGCCGTGAACGGCGTCGATGTCGAAAAGGGCTTACGCTTTACTGAACACGCAATGGCATTGCAAGCAGCAGCCGAGGGGCAGGGCGTTGCGTTGGGGAGTACCGCGCTGGTGGCGGATTATCTGGCAACCAAGCGTCTGGTTAAACCCTTCGCCATCAGCATGGCCACGCGTTTCGGCTACCATTTCGTTTGTACCGAAGAACGGGCGCAGGAACCGAATATCGTGGTTTTCCGCGATTGGGTCATGCAAGAAGCGCGACAATGAGCCGTCGCTCACGATTTGCCCGGCTTGCAGAACAGCAGAGGTAGCTTTTCGTGAGTTTCTGCCGCATGTCGTGACCAACGTTTAATTTCCATATGAAAGGTTTAAACCACCGGCTTTAGCTGCTAAATCGATGAACGTCACCGTTGCTACCGCTGGCACGCATGGCTCCCTCCCCCTCAGGGGGAGGGTTGGGGTGGGGGTGGGTTTTCGTTCTGTCCGACAACGGTGCCCGAAACCCATCCCCCTCCCAACCTCCCCCTTGAAGGGGGAGGAGCAAAATGAAACGGGTCGTTTTAGTCGACGCGTATCCGGACTTTCAGTCCGTCACATGAACCCACCGGCTTTAGCCGGTGGTTGTTGAGTGGCGGGCATGTCGTTTCGGAGTAAGGCCGGTGGCTGGTCGCTGGTGCGTCCCGTTCTAAAAAGGCGCTTAATGTCTCTTTTGGGCACTAAAACGCCGCTGCGGCTGACCTCATTCTTGCCGTTTTTTCCGAGAATTTTAGGGAGACTGGTTGCGACTCCGTTCCCTGGCAAACCCATGTCGCATACGGACAAATCACCGGGATTGATTAGGACGATGCTCTGTCAGCAACGAATAGGTCGTCGGGTTTATATCGGTTAACGGTCACCCTACAGACGGATAAGCTCCGTCTCCATTCCGTGGAGGAAGTTAGTACAGCTCGCAGGCAGCTCGTCAGCGCCTGAGGACATTGCTGCTCTAACGCCGAGCGACGAATTCCTATCCTTAAAAAGTATTCCGCAGACTTTAACTTTTACCAGTAGCACTCTTGATTAACGGGGCACGTGAAATGACGACACTAGACGAATTGAAAGCGCAACGAGCAGCATCTTTGAAGGCAACGGAAAGCGGCCCGCCGGCACGGACGTCGAACCAATTCTTTGGTGTCGGCCCCATTACCAACATGACGCGCGACGAAGTCGAACGTCGTGCCATGCGCTTTCAGTTCGAGGCTTGGTTAGAAAAGAACTACCGCAAGGTCGACGACCGCGGCCAGCCGATGGGCCCGATCACGCCGGGCGAGATGGAGCGCAGCATGCATCGCGGCTATCCAGCCGACAAAGTCGTTGTCGACATGATGCGCGAGATCCATCGCTACTTCGGTTTCCCGAAGAAGAACAACATGGCGGTCGGCTTGGGCGGCGGTCACAACGGTTTCACCGTTGCCGTCATGCACTTGATGAACCCGAACGACCCGTCGCAGCACATCTTCGTCGATACGCCGAAGGTCGAGACTAGCGCCGCCGACGCCGGCGGTTTCTTCCGTCAGTCGTGGGGCACACAGATCCTCGAGCTGCAAAAGTTCGCGCCGAAGGGCGACGTCGAGCGCGTGCACTTCACCGGCACCGAAGGCAACGTCCCGACCGCCGATGAATTAGTAAAGATGGGCATCAAGCTGTTCGTCGGTGTCGGTCACGAGACCACGGGTGCGACCACCTACAGCGAAGCCGACGTGCGCAATCTGCTCGCCTGGCTCGACAAGAATCCGAAGGACCATCACGCGTTGATCGACGGCACCTCGCTGCTCGGTGCGATGCCGTGGCCGGAAGACTTGGTGCAGCAGGTCCTGAGCAAGGCCTGCTTCTTCATGCCGTTCCAAAAAGCGGTCGGCGGTATCGCCGGTTATTTCACCGCCACGTTCACGCCGGAAGCATTGGCGATGATCGAGAACAACGTGCAGACCCCGGGTTGGGCGATCCCGCGCCATCTGAAGTTGTCGGCGCCGAAGAACGCGAAGCTGCCGTTGACCGGCGACCGTTCGACTTCGCTCGGACCGATTTACGACGCGCAGAACGACAAGATGCTCGGCGGCATCATCAATACCTTTAGTAATACCGCCTTCGCCGAGACCACGTTCGGCCTGCTGAGCATGGAACAACGCGTCGGTAGCGCCAAAGAAATGAACAAGCAGTCGGTGATCAATCGCCAGACCGTGGCCGATTGGGTCAGCAAGCATCCGCTGTTCGAGCTCGGCGTCAAAGACGAGACCCGTCGCGGCACCGCCGTCACCTTGCTCAAGGTGGTCGACGCCAGCGTTAAGGATCCGGCGGTGCACGCCAAGATCATCGCCAAGTCGAAGCAGTTCCTGAGCTACGAAGGCCTGACCCATCCGAACGGCGACTACGAGCCGGGCCTCGACACCGCGCGTTACATCAACGCGTTCCCGAACACCCCGGGCGACTACCGCGCCTGGATCGGCGGCGCGCGTCCGCAGAGCGACATCGTCGCGCTGCTCGACAATCTCGAGTACGCCTACCACCGCGCCAAGATCGTCGTGCTCGAAGAAGCGCTCGCCGCCCAAGGCGTGAAGTTCGAGGCCGGCAAGAAGAGTGGCGAGAAGACCCGCAAGGACGATCCGAGCAAGGCCTATAAAGTCCTGATCGCCGACCTCGTCGCTATGAAATTCGGCCGCGACGGCAAGCCCGACGCGAGCGAAGTGCGTGCGCACATCGAATCGCTCGGCGGCGTATTCCACAACGGCCCGGCGTCGACCGCCGGCAAGCTGGAAGCGGGCACGATTCACTTCTTTTATCAGCCGGACTTGAGCCGCGAAGACGAAATCCTGGCGCAGACCGACAAAGGCCAGTACGACGCGCTGATCGCTGCCGCGACCTTCATTCCGAAGGTGGCGGTGTTCAACGAAGGCGGTGTCCGTATCGGTGCCGGCACCGGCAACATGGGTAGCGATTCGTGGGGTGGCGGCAACGGCAAGGTCGGCAAAGCGCCGCTCATGAACACGCCGAGCTTCAACAGCCGTGCGACCGCGCAGATGGCATTCAAGGCGTTGCTGCGGGTGATGCCGGATCTGAACGTCGACGAGTTGCATCGTCGTGTCGTCGAAGGCAACTTCGATACCGGCAAGAACCTCAAGGAGTACCCGACCGAGAAGCTCGAAGGCAAGCGTATGGCAGTGCTCGGCTACGGCAACATCGGCCGCGAAATGGCGCGCATCGCCAAGGCGTTCGGTATGCACGTGGTCGTGCACGCGCGGCCGAAGTACAAAGACTGGATCGAGTCGGAAGGCAATGAATTCGCCGCCACCGCCGAAGACGCCGCTAAGGGTGCGGATGTCATCAGCCCGCACGTCGGTCTCGGTGCACTCGATGCCGCCAGCGGCCGTTACGCTAACCAAGGGTTGCTGAACGATAAACTCTTAAGCGCACTCAACGATGGCGCCATCATCGTCAACTACGACCGCGGTGAGTTGGTCGACGGTGAAGCGTTGGCAAAGGCGTTGGCCAGCGGCAAAGTTCGTTACGTCTGCGTCGACGCCGACATGTTCGTCGATGGCAGCGGCAAGGTTACCGGCCCGATCGTGCCGTATCGCGAGCTCGAAAAGCGTTTTCCCGGCAAGCTCGAGCTGTTGCCGCATGCCGCCGCCGACACCGAGCACGTCTCGCGCGTGCAAGGTGCGAAGCAAGCGGTCGATCAGATCGTGCGCGCGATTCGCTTCAGAGAAGTCGTAAATCTGAAAGGTGATGTGCCGGCGGGTTACACCGATGTCGGCAGCCATACCGTGCCGGGTGTCGGCAAGGTCAGCGCTAATCGCATGAGCAGCGTTGCCGGCGATAAGGAACTGGCGAAGAAACTGCGCGCGTTGAGCGAAAACCTGACCGCCTTCTGGAGCGCGATCGATTCGACCGAAGACCCGGCGCGTCGTGCCGAGCTCATCGAGCGGCACGCGGCGAAGTTCGTGTCCGAATCCAACCGTTACATCACGTTGATCGGCCAGCTTGGCTTGAAGGGACCGTATAATTAACAAGAAGACGTAGCTTTACTCCTCCTCGCGGAGGAGGCATGCCTGAAGGGCCGGAGGGTAACAACTCTCCGGCCCTTTTTTATGTGGCAGCAAGTAACGGACGATGAGTTGATGTGGAGGACGAGGCGATTAGCTGCACTAAGATTTACTCACCGCCCACTGCGTGCTGCCGAACTACTGGCACTTAAAATTTTTATCGTCTTTTACGTATTAGCCCGCCACTTCCAAAGTTCATACGCTGATGGGATTGCAGAAGATGTATTGCCCGCCTGGCTCTATTTTCGTTAGGAAATTTATTTACTGCGACGGCTTTCGCTGTCGTTTTTAATCGTGAATGAAATCTTCATTTTTGAAGATGCATAAATTTACACATTTACACAAAAGTACAACGCGACATATATACCAGAAAGATGTCGTGGTGCATCAAGCAAGTTTCCACCACTTTAGTGAAGTAGCGCGTGTGATCGGCGTCGCACGGATACGAATTAGAAACATCGTGACGACCCACCTTAGTTGCACGGAAGTATCTCCGCAGGGCAGGAAAATCCATACACGGACGGTAGCGAGTCGTGCCATCACGACTCGGAAGCTGTTCGCATTCACGATCGGATAACGCAATTTACGCGAGGAACGCGAGTGTTTTGCGCGACTTGATTCCGCATGTCGGTCAGTCGCGCGCTAACTGATAACAGCGAGCCTCGGCGTACCACTCCATGACCCATGGAGCGAGCCTCGATAATAATTGAAACGATCAGGGGAGTACCGATGACGAGCATTATCAATAGCAGCACGCTGGGGCTGTTCAATACTTCACTCGAGCTCGGATCGTCGGCCGCGGGTCGAACAGGCCAATCTGATCGCGTCACCGTCAACGAGAACACCGGCAACCTGATCGTTCAGCAGCAAGATGAGTATCTCGCCTCGGTCGGGCTCGATACGGCATTGGTCCGAACTTACAACTCCCAAGGGCTGGTCGACGGCGACAACAACGACAACTGGCGGCTCAACGTCGCGTCGCTGAGTTACGTTCCGCCGACCGCCAACGCCAGCGGTTCCAAAGTCACGAAACGTTTCGGCGATGGCGCCGAGATCGACTACCTCTATAACGGCACGGCCTACGTCAGCACGGCGGGCGGCGGCGCGAGCGACACGCTGACGTACAGCACGACAACGACGCAGTGGACCTGGACCGACGGCAGCAGCCGCGTCAGCGAAATCTACAACAGCGCCGGCAAGCTGCAGTCGATGAAGGACACCGACGGCAACACCACGGCCTATTCGTACAACGTCTCTTCCGGTTACGTCACCCAAATCGACGACGCCGCGGCCAACCAGACGTTATTCATCGATTACGATACCAACACCGGTAAGCTGGCCAACATCACCAAACTGCGCGTCGTCGTCAGCGGCGTCACGCAGACGCTCACGAGCTATCGTTACGACACCGCCAACCGTCTCGACCAAGTGACAGTCGACCTGACGCCGGACAATACTGCCGACGCCAAGACCTACGTCACGGGTTATACCTACGACGGCACCAGCACTCGCATCGCGACGATCACCGCCGGCGACAGCAGCACCGTCAGCTTCAAGTACGCGCTCATCAACGGCCAATACCGGGTGACGTCGACCACCGACGGCGAAGGCAAAACGACGAAGCTGACGTACACGCAGATGACGACCGGGACCGGGGCGACCACGAGCGCCACCGCCAACAGTACCGCGCTCTCGGCCGCCGGTTCCAGCTTTAACCTAATCAATTCGGCGCTGACCACGCCGACGGCGGGCTGGGCCACTGCCGCCTTACGCGAGTCCCTCGCCACCGCCCCCGACAATGTGCAAGTCACCTTCGACCAAAACGGCAACGGCATGGCCGTGTGGGCCCAAGGCAGCGATCTCTACGTCAGCCTCTACAACAAGAACAGCGACGCCTGGAGCACGACACCCACGACGCCGCTGAGAGGCACGCTCGTCGGCCAAGCCTGGTTCCCGCATCTCAGCATGAGCGCCAACGGTAATGCGCTCGTTACCTGGATGCAGGACTACAACCTCTACGCCTGCCGCTACATCAACGGCGCGTGGGACGCGAGCCCGAGTCTCATCGAGAACACCACCGGCCAGGCCTTCTACCCGGTCGGCGCCATTAACGACAACGGCCGTGCGTTGGTCGTCTTCAGCCAGAACGATGGTGTGCGCTACAACCTGGTCGCCAACGTCTTCAACGGCAGCGCCTGGCAGAGTGCGGTAGTCAATCTCGATGACCGTGGGCTGGCCAATGACAACGGCATCGCGATCGGCAGTTCCTCCAACTGGACCGTCGCGATCGACGCGCAAGGCAATGCGACCGTGTCGTGGTTGCAAAAAACCGGCAGCGAGACGGTCAACAGTCTCTATACCGCACGCTATACCGCCGTCGGTACGAGTTGGTCGAATGCGAGTGGCACCACGTTCGAAACCAGCACCACATCCGCTGTTAACGGCGCCACTATCGGTGTCGACGGCAGCGGCAACATGCTGGTGGTATGGAAGCAGGGCACTGCGATTTATTCCAAGGCCTACACCAAGAACACCGATACCTGGAGTACGACGGCCACCACCGTGGTCGCGGCCAACGTCTATACCAGTCCACAGTTGAGCATGAGCAGCAACGGCAACGCGTTGCTCACCTGGACCAACGACGGCGACGCCAGTCTGTTCGCGCGCCGCTATGCCGGCGGCGTCTGGCAGGGCAGCACCAACGAAGCACTCGAAAGCTTGTCCGGTGCGGTATGGCGTCGGCAGGCGAGTATCAATGACAACGGTCAAGCGGCAGTCGCGTTCGTCCAGACCGACGCCACCGGCGTTAACAGCGTTTACGTCAATCGTTACAGCGGTGGCGCCTGGCAGGGCGCGACCGCGATCGAAACGAATGCCAACTCGGCGGTTGATGCTGTCGGTACGGTCAGCGTAGCGATCGATGCGCTCGGCGACGTCAACGCCCTATGGTTGCAAAAGCAAAACAGTACCGACACCAGCCTCAGTGTCTACAGCAACCGCTACAACAACGACGCGGTACCGTACTACACCATCGTCAGCGGCGACACCTGGTCGACGATTGCCACCAAGCTCTACGGCGACAGCCGCGTGGCCAGCGCGTTGCAGACCGCCATGGGTAACCCGCCGCTGACCGCCGGCAATCGGTTGACGAATTTACCGGCGACGCTGAACACCGGCACGACCGCGGCGTACTACACCGTGCAAGCCGGCGACACCTGGGCGTCGATCGCGCAGACCGTGTACGGCGATGCCCGTGCTGCCAGCGCGCTGCAAACCGCCATGGGCGGGACCCTGACGGTCAGCCGGCAATTGACCGTGCCGACGAGCTTGAGTTACACCCAAACCGTCAGTGCGCAGGCGCAAACCGATGTCACCGATCCGCTCGGGTTGATGACGAGCTACGTGACCGACACCCAGGGCCGACTCAAGCAGCTCTTGAGTCCGGCCGCGAGCGACGGCACGCGCCTCAGCACCAGCTATCAATACACCAACGACGATCTCACACAGATCACCCACGCGCGCGGCAACATCACGACCCTGCAGTACGACGCCAACGGCAACTGCACGCTCACGCGTGATGCCGAAGGCAATACCGTTGTCCGCACGTACGACACGACCACGAACGCGCTGCTGACCGAAACCTTCTATCTGACGCCCGATCCTGATGGCGCCGGTGCGGGTACGCCCGGCAGTCCGCTGACGACGCACTACGTCTACGATTTCGAAAACCATCTGCGTTTCGCCATCTCCGCCGACGGTCGCGTCGCCGAAACGCGTTACAACACCAATGGCACCCGTGCCCGCCAGATCGCCTACACCGCCGGACGCTACAGCGGCGGCACCTTTGCCGAAGCCGATCTGACGACTTGGGCCGGTCTGCAAACCAAGACCGCGGTCGAATTGATGGTGTACGCCTACAGCGTCGGTCAATTGGCGAGCGTCACCACCTACGGCCAGATCGACGGCACGACCGGCGACGGCGTCGCCAGCAGCGCGTCGATCACGCGCTATGTTTACGACCAGCGCGGCCGCCTGTTGAAGAGCATCGATGCGCGCGGCGAGGCGACGGCCACCGACGCCAACGACTACGTGACCGCCTTTATTTACGATGGTCTCGGCCGCATCACCAGCAGCACCCAATGGATCGCGAAGAACGGCGCCGCCGACGTTACGCGCACAACGCTCACGACGTATGACGACGCCAATCGCAAGACGACGGTGACGCTCGACAACGGCACCGGGCTCGCGACCGTGAGTGCCTACGACCGCGCCGGCCGCCTGCTCAGCACGACGCAATCGCAAGGTACGACTCCCGTCCAACCGTTCGGTGTGACGAGCTATCAGTACGACACCGCCGGTCGTCTGCGCATCACGACCGATCCGCTCGGCAATAAGACGCACCTGCTTTACGACGAAGCCGGCAGGCTGGTCGGCACCGTCGATGCCACCGGCAGCTTGATCGAGACGGTCTACGACGCCAACGGCAACGCCGTCAAGACCATCGCCTACGCCAATCGTCCGACGGCGGCGCTCACCGACGTCGGCGGCAACCCGCTGACGATCACGATGACGTCGCTGCGGCCGACGCTCGACACCACCAAAGATCGCGTCACCCGTTACCTCTACGACAACGCCAACCGCTTGGTCTACACGATCACGCCGGAAGACACCGACGCCACCAAAGGCTACGTCGCCAAGACGTTGTACGACGGTGCCTCGCGCGTCACCGGCACGATCCGTTACGCCAACACTCTCACGATCCCAACGACGCCGACACTGACCAACGTCACGCCCACCGGCGACGCCACCAACGATCGCACCACGCGGTTCTTTTACGACAACGACGGCAAGTCGATCGGCACCCTCGACGCCGAAGGCTACCTGACCGAATCCAAGTACGACGCCGCCGGCCAGCTGATCGACAGCGTGCGTTATGCCAACGTCGCCGGCGCCAGCCTGCGTGCTGCCGGCACCTTCGCCCAGATCAAGACCGACGTCACCACGACCGTCAATACTAACGATCAACACGCGTACACCTTCTACAACGCCCGCGGCCAAGTCATCGCCACCCTCGACGCCGAGAATTATTTAACCGAGTACGCCTACGACGTCGCCGGCAACCAAACCCAAACGACGCGTTACTACGCCAAGGCCAAGACCTATACGGGCATCGAAGCCATCGTCGACCTGCGCCCGACAGCGGACGCCAACGACCAAGTCACCGTCACCGAGTACAACGGCGCCAACCAAGTCACCAAGGTCACCGTCAAGCACGGCACCGACACCGTCGGCACCAGCATGGCCTACACCTACGACAGCGCCGGCAACCTCATCAAGACCGAACGCGCCTGGAACACCACCGAAGTCCGCACGACCCAAGCGCGTTACGACGCCAAAGGCCGTGTCCTCCAAGAACTCACTGCGGAAGGCAGCGTCAAATTGGCGGCGTTGCCGGCAGCGGCAACGCAGGTCGACAAAGATGCGGTCTGGAGCAGTTACAGCCTCACCTACACCTATGACCTCGACGGCCGCCGCACCTCGGTGGTCGATCAAAACGGCAACAAGACGCTCTTTTACTACGACGAAGTGGGGCACCTGCGCTACACCGTCAATGCCTTGGGCGAAGTCAGCCAAAGCATTTACAACGCCTTCGGCCAAGTCATCGACACGATCCGCTACACCAAGCGGCTAGCGAGCCTGACCGGTCTCACCGGTGGTGTGCTCAACAGCACCGTCATTACCGCTATCACTCCGGTGCTGCAAACCACCGGCGACAACGCCGACAGCCATCAACAAACCAACTACACGTTGCGCGGCGCTATCCGCCAGGCGCTCAACGCCCCTGACAACAGCAGCTTCACCGACACCACGACCTACAGCTACAACGCGTTTGGTGAGTTAAAAAATACGCAAGCCCAACTGACGTCGACGATCACGCGCAGCGATACCTATCTTTACGATCGCCGCGGTCTGCTCAAACAGACCAACGAAGATGACGTCGGTGCCGCGAAACTAAATCGCCAGACCTCGTCGACGTATGACGCCTTCGGCCGTGTGGCCACGACCACCGACGCCCGCGGCGTCGTGCGCAACTATGCGTACGATCGTCTCGGCCGCGAGATCACCACCACCGTCGACTCGGCCGTACTCAATCTCATCACCAGCACCACGTATGACGTCTTCAGCCGCGTCCTGACCCAGACCGACGCCCTCAACAACAAGACCACCTACAGCTACGACGACCTGAACCGGTCGTTCACGATCACCACGCAAGAAGGCGTTAAGACCATCACCCGGCAGGACCGTCACGGCGAGACCGTGCAGCTGGAACTCCAAGAAGCCAACGGCAGCCGCGTCACCCTCACGAGTTACCAGTACGACGTCAACGGCAAGTTGTTAAGCGAGACGATCGATCCCAAGACGATCGTCAATGCCAACGACAACCCGAACGGGTTGGCGCTGGCGACCAACTACACCTACGACGCCGCCGGCCGCAACCTCACGATCCGCGACGCGGCCAACGTCACCACCAAGTTCAGCTACGACAACGCCAATCGTGTGTTGACGTGCATCGTCGACCCAAAAACGATCGTCACCACCAACGACAACGCCAACGGCCTCAACCTCACCACGAGTTACAGCTACGACGGCCAAAGTCGAACCGTCAACGTCACCGGCGCCAACGGCATCGTGACGCAGACCACCTACGATGCCAAAGGCCAGGTCAAGTCGGTCACGGTGGATCCGAAGACGATCCTGACGACGAACGACAATACGAACGGCCTCAACCTCCGCGCCGACTACACCTACGACCTCGCCGGTCGCACCCTGACCGTGGTCGAAGGCGCCGGTAGCACAACGACGCGCACCACCCAATACAGCTACGACAACCTCGGCCGCCGCACCCAGCAGATTGTCGACCCTGGCACCAGCAAACTCGCGATCACCACCGACTACGTCTACGATACCAACGACAACCTCGCCGCCACGATCGAGGCCTCCGGCAAGACCGAGGCCCGCACCACACGCTACGTCTACGACAAGGCCAACCGCCTGACCTACACCGTCGACGCCACCGGCGCGGTGACCAAGACCGACTACGATAAGAACGGCAACGTCATCGCCACCACCCGGTACGCGACCGCGATCAGTCTCTCGGGTCTCGGCAACGTCCTCGCCGCCGTCACCGTCACGACCAACGCCAAAGACGAAACCACGCGCACGGTCTACGACACCGACAACCGCGCGGTCTACCAGATCGATGCGTTGAACCAAGTCACGCGCAACTTCTACGATGCCGCCGGCCGCGTCATCCGTCAGACCACGTATGCCGCGCCGATCACCGTACCGGCGACCCTAAACCCGGCGACTCTAGTCACAGCCGTTGCCGCCATCGCCAACAGCGCCAACGATCAAACGGCGCGCACGGTGTACGACACCGCCGGCCGCGCCCGCTACGCGATCGATGCGCTCGGCGGCGTGACCGAGAACCGTTACGACGCCGCGGGCCGCGTGATCGACACCTACCGCTATCCCAACACAATCAACGCCGACAGCATCGCGACGTTGCGCGACGTCGACGTCGCGCTGCATGCGACCTGGAGTTCGAATTTTAACTCGACGGCGATTAGCACTGGCCTAGTGATCGATACAACGGTGACCAATGTCGCGACGGTTGCCGGCCAACGCTTAGTTGCGCAGTCGCAAGTGGCAGCGACGACGTCATCCACCGGCTTCCGTCAACAAACCACGCAAGCGTTCCAAGCGGGACAGATCTACCGCTTTGAGCTCACTACCGATGTCACGCTGACCACCCGCAGTGTCACGGTTGGTCTCTCGAGCACCAACACGGGTGCTGCCTACCGCCGCCACGCGATCCAGATCAAAGGCGACAAGATCAACACGAATAACCAGAACGCCGCCGGCGCCAACTTTACGGACCTCGGCACCATTAAGGCCAACACCACCTACGTCGCTGAAATCGAAACCAGCGCCACTGGCACGACGTTGTACTTCTACGAGAAGGGCACCGATCGCGATCTCGGTATCAAGAACCTCCAAACTGGCTCCGATTGGGGACAAGTACGGATTGAAGGTTGGGTCTATTCCGGCAGCGATGTCGTCGCCGGCAATTCGCCGATTTATATCGACAACCTCAGCACCTCGACGATGACGACCGACGCCACCGTCGGCGCGCAACGCAACCGTGCCGTCTACGACAGCGCCGGCCGCCAGACCTTTGCCATCGACGCCGAAAAATACGTCACGCAAAACTTCTACGACGCCTTGGGCCACGCCGTTAAGACCACGAGTTATGCGAAGGCGATGCAAGGCACGCTCACGGCCGGCACCGCGCCGACCATCGGCGGGACCACCGGCGCCTACGTCACCACCGACAGTAGCAACGATCGCACCACGCGCGCGGTCTACGATAGTGCTGGCCGTGCGGTGTACAGCGTCGATGGCGACGGCTACGTCACGCAAAACCAATACAACAGTCTCAACCAGCTGACGAAGACGATCGACTACGCCGCGTCGATCAGCCTGACCGATGCCGAAGCGACGGCCACCGGCGTCGCCGGCAAACTACCGTCACCGATCCCGACCACCGCGATCCAAACCAATTACACCTACGACGCCGCCGGTCGTGTGACCGACGTGCAAGATGGGGAGGGCAGTACCACCCACACCGTTTATAACGCGCTCGGTCAAGCGACCGACGTGACGCGCGGCTACGGCAGCGCGCCGAGCACCACGCACTATGTTTATGACGCGGTCGGGCGCGTGATTGACGAGATCGAAGGTTATGGATCGAACGAGTTCGCCGACACGGCCGGGCAGCTCGAGATGGAATCGGGCGCTGCCGCCACGGCCATCTATCCCTACATCACGAGCAACGCGACATACACTTATGCTGCTGGTATCACGCTGCGCGCCGAAGTGAATCTTGGTGCCGTCAGCAACGGCCGCGCCCTGGGTATCGGCCTCGACAATGGCGATTGGGATACATTGGCCGCCGGGTACCGGCGAATGGGTGCTTACTTCCTAGGCACCAGCCTCTATGCCAATCACTACGACAACGGTGGTTTGACCGATGGGCATAACGACCTACTCAACGGCAGCACCCCCGTTGCCGCCAACACGACCTATATCGTCGAAGTCGTTTTAAACAGTGGTAGCACTACGCTCTACGTTTATCAGAAGGGCCTGACCCGCAACGACGCCTGGTCGCAAACGGTCAACACGACCGGTTGGAACAAGGTTCGCCTCCTCGGATTTGATTATGTCGGCCCGGGTGTCGGCGCCTCGCGCGATGCGTTCGACAATATAAGCATCACTAATGCTGGCGCTTCACTTTTCGTCGAGGACTTCAGCAAACCGACGACCCAGCTCGCGTTTACCAACAATGCGAGCGGTGCTGTGTGGCAATCCGTCCGTGCCGTTGGTTCGGACACGCGTTACACCTACGACAGCTTCGGCAATCGCGCGAGCACCATCGACCCGCGCGGCATTGAACTTGCCGAGAGCGACAGCGCCTGGGCCTTGGCCGAACGTCAGCGTTTGGGTTATACCGACACGGGCACTGCCGCCGGCAACGCCCTGCGCGCCAGCGTATTGAACACGACGCAAAAGAACACCCTGCGCGGTCTTTATACGACGAGCTATCAGTACGACAAGCTCAATCGCCAGACCCAAGAAACCGACGCCTTGAGCAACATCACGTCGACCAAGTACGACGCGTTCGACAACAAAGTTAAAGTCACCGATCCGCGTAGCAACAACGGTTACTTCTATTACGATCAGAACAACCGCCTGACCCGCCAAGTCGATCCATTGGGCTATGTCACCGACACTGCCTACAACGCCTTCGGCGATAAGCTCAGCCTCACGCAATACGCCACCGCCACCAGCAGCACCAGCTGGAGCGAGACCAGCATGCCGGCGACGCCGACCGCCGACAGCAACCGTGACATGACCACGCAGTTCCAATACGACCTGCGCGGCCAAGTGAAGCAGACGACGGATGCGGAAGGATTCGCCGAGAGTTACACCTACAACGCCTTCAGCGAGCGCGCCAGTCTGGTGGCCAAATCGTCGACCAGCAGCAAAGTCGCCGGCGGTACCACCAATTATCTGTACAACAAGCGCGGCCTGCTGAAAGAAGAGCAGCTGCCCATTAACTCGGTCGATGCCACCGGTGCCGCGAAGCAAGTCAAGAATACGTATGACTACGACGCCTTCGGCAACCGTACGACCACGACCGAGGCCGTCGGCCTGCCGGAAGTGCGAACCACGACGTATACCTATAATAAGCGCGGTCAGCTCAAGACCAAGGCGCTCGCCAGTGTCAGCGTTTACAAGAGCGACTGGACCACGGCCACCGTCACGCCGACTGAGACCTACGACTACGATGACCGTGGCAACCGTATCGCCGTTACCGACGCCGTCGGTGGCAAAACCGTCACTTATTACGACGCCCTCGATCGCAAGATCGCCGCGGTTAATGCCGCCGGTACTTTGATGACCTGGACACTCGACGCCGCCGGCAACAGCGTCGCCATTCGCACCTATGGCGATCAACTGACGCTGCCGGTTGGCACCAGCACGGTACCGACGCCGATCAACACCACGAACTACCGCGAAACGCGCTATCGGTTCGACGCCAACAACCATCAGATCGAAAGCCGGATGCGCAGCGCCACCGTTGGCAGCCGCAACCCGGCCACCGGCAACTACGAGATCGGCGTCGCCGACATCGTGACGACCCAAGTCTATGACGGCAACGGTAACGTCATCCGCAGCGTCGACGCCAACGGCAACACCAGTTATTTCTACTACGACAAGCTCAGCCAGAAGACTCTCACGGTCGACCCGGCGAACTACGTCACGCGCTTCGAGTACGACGCTGCCGGCAATCTGATGCGGCAGACGCAATACGCCGCCAAGCTCAGCCTCATGCTCACCCCGGCCAGTCCGAGCGATCCGACGACCATCATCAATAACGTCAATCCGCCGGCGACGCCGAATCCGGACAATCGCGTCACCGAGTACGACCGCAACAAGATGGGGCGCGTGACGCAGCAACGCACGCTCAGCGTGGGTTACGTGGACGTCGACAGCGGCACCGGCGCGACCACGACGCGCAACGCCAGCGCCGCCACGAGTTATATCTACAACGGCCTCGGTCAGGCGATTCAGCAAACCAACGCCAACAGCAACGTCTCGAATGTCACGTACGACAGCGCGGGTCGCAAGACCCAGGAGCAGGGCGCGAGCTTCAGCGATCACACCGGCACCAGCGTCCGCGCCAGCACGCTCTACACCTACGACGGCCTCGGCAACGTCGTCTTGAAGCGCGCGCAAGGAAATACCAGTACCGGCGGCGATGAGGTCACGCGTTATTTCTACAACGCCAACGGCTGGTTCACGAGCCAGATCGTCGATCCGAAGACGATCGCTACGGCCAATGACAATCCGAACGGCCTCGACATCACGACGACGTACAAGCGGGATGCCAACGGCAATATCACGTCGCAGGGCATCGTGCGTAAAGACGCCGATGGCACCAGCATCACCGACACGACGCAGTTCGCCTATGACAAGCTGAATCGTCAGATCAATCAGTCGGTGCAGGCGTCGAACGAAATCAGCGCCACGACCCAGCAAACGCATTACAACACCTACGGCGAGATCGACAAGAAAGGCACGAACGGTACGTGGACCACGTTCTCGGAGTACAACGATCAAGGCAAAGTCTGGCGTACCAATACCGACAACGGCATCACCACGGTGCACCTCTACGACAAGAACGGCAACGCCACGTTGAAGATCTTGTCGTCCAGCGTTGATCTTGCGACGTACTCGCTCAATGGCATCCTGAACACGCTCACGCCGGATCAGAAATCACAGACCATCAGCGTCTACGACGCGCGCAATCAAGTGGTCGATACGTACGAAGAGGCGATGGTCAACGCGCGCGACAAGGTCGCATCGCAGCAGCTCATCACCAAGTCCACGGTCGACGGCAGCGGCGGCGTGGTCAATGTCGGGCCGATGTCGGCGCCGAGCACCAAGACGTCGAGCGATCCGATTACGAATGGCGCTGCGATGATTGCGGCCGGCGGTATTGGCTCAGCGAGTTGGACGTTTTCCGCCTCGCGGTACGTCACTGTTACTAAAGGCTGGGCCTTTCCAGGTTATGTTAATCCGCTGCTCACAGTAAACATGCCGAGCAATCTGAGCGAGTACGGTGGCGGCAACGTACAGGTGCGCATCATTACCAGCTATCCGCGCGTCAATTCCCTGGGCGGCTATCGCGTTTCTGATCCGCACTTCTTCACGCGTGATGTCGTCATGACGTTACCGAGCGGCAGCAGTACCCTTACGTTCTCGCCGACGGATTTCGTCGACAGCTCGTATTACATAACGACGGTGACGGGAGGTGCGCAGAATTTTCTCGCCGTCGACATGGATGGGAGCAGCCCGACAAACTGCTACCTGCCCAACATTTCCATCAGCATTGAAAAGGTTACGCCCGCCGGAAATGTTTTGGTTGGCAATGCGTCGGTTAACAATACCTTGGTGAGTGTTGGTCTGGGAGCCATGGCTCCGTTGTCGGTGGCGCTACCCGCGGGCAACGCGTATACCAAACGCATTAATTTCGAGGGCCAATCTCAGAGTGCTACGCATTTAACGTTGTTTTACCGCACTGCTGGCAGCAACAGCGGCTGGTTGAGCTATCAAGTACCGCAGATGACGATAAATGGTCAGCCCCAACCTGGTTGGTTTGTCTACGACTGGAGTGGTCTGGCCGGCGGCAATTACGAAATGCGCTATGTCACGTACGACGATGGCGGCACTGTGTATAACAGTCAGACATTGTCGAACAACGTTTCAGGTACTGTTGATTTCACCAGCTCTACGCCCGCGGCACTGACGCAGACCGCGCGTAAAATCGGTGGCGGTGGTCTCGCCTTCCTCGACATCGGGGGCTTTTTAAATGTTACCGAGCAAGGTAACAATGCTACGCAAGCGACGATTCGTTTCCGCCCCGTGGGAAGTTCCTACGGTGCTACGTACACGATGACAAAGGTCGTGAATGGTTGGTTCATGATCAATCCCACGAGCAGTGGTTTGACCGCGGGCGTGAGCTACGACTACACCATCGTCGCTAAAGATGGCGCTGGCAATACAATCAACACCGCTCAAGGCAGCTTCACTGCCGGTAGCCCGAATTCCGTCGGCGTGCTCACACCACTCTCACAGCAGGCGGAAATCGTCCACATTGCCAACCAGTCTGCGAGTGCGACGAGCGCACGCTTGCTGTACAAGGCGAATGGCACCAGCACGTGGAGCAGTCCGGTGACCTTGACGCCGGAAGGGGCGGGCTCGTTCTATTGGGATGCGACCAGCCTCGTGCCCGATTCGCTGCAGAGCTACGTGTTCGACTACGAATACCAGATCTTCGATAACAGCGGACGGATGATCAACCGCGCCAGCGGCCAAGTGCGTCTCGGCGCCAACGGAGCGATGTTGAGCCACACAAACCTGCACTTGCCGACCAAGGTGACGTTCAATCCGCCACAGACCAACGCCACCAGCATGCGGTTGTACTACCGCAGCACCGGCACGACGGCCTACAACCCGTATGTCGCGCTGACCAAAGACACGAACGGTTTCTACACCTTCGACGCCACCGGCATCACGCCGGCGAGCGGCACGGCCGACTTCGACTACTACTACGAGCTCTACGACAGTACCGGCGCGCAGCTCAAAACGCCGATCGGCGACGCGTTGCAGGTGAGCGGCAAGATCACGATCGGCAGCCCGAGCGATAGCACGCAGGTCAAGATGGTGATCCTCGGCAGCAACAACCTCAACAACGTCGTGCAGCATCACCTCGACTACAACGCCTTCGGCGAGATCAAGAACGACGTCGACGGCCGTGGTGCGGCGCTCATGGGTAGCGATGGTACCTGGGCGACGGCCGAGCGTAAGCGCCTGGGCTACGTCGATGGAACCGGCAACGCGTTGACGGTCGTGGCGCTGACCACGGCGCAGAAGCAAACGCTGGCGGCGATTTACACCACGAGCTTCACCTACAACACCATGGGCAAGCTCGTCAGCAAGGTCGATCCGCAAACCAGCATCACGCTCGCCAACGGCTTCGTCCAACGTCTGCGCCCGACCACCAACTACTACTACGATCGCGTCGGCAATGTGATTCGCGTCGACGATCCCAACCTGGTCTCGGGCGTCGTCTCTGGTCGCAATACCCAGACCTGGGTCACGAGCGGCAGCGACGGTAGCTATCAAGTGGCCAAAGAGTTTCACGCCGACGGCGGCACGAAACGGTATACCTACGACGTCTTTGGCAATTTGCGTATCAGCACCGACGAAGACAATCGTGCGACCACGAACTTCTACGACAAAGCCAATCGCCTGATCGAAGTCGACCATGCGCTCAAGGACGGCACCGGCAAGTCGATCAATATCGACAAATACGAGTACGACGCCGAAGGCCATCGCATCGCCAGCACCAACGGCATGGGCAGCGCGTATCGTACGAAGACGTATTACGACAGCTTCGGGCGCGTGCGCAAATACATCAGCGCCGAAGGCCGCACCACGACCTACGACTATGTTTGGGACAACACCATCAAGAGCCCGAGCGGCGCGACCGTCGGCGGCTACGTCGCAACGACCACCGATAACGTCGGCCGGACCTTGATCGACAAGACCGATACCTTCGGCAACTTGGTGTACCACAAAGACCTCGGCGGCCATACGTTCAACTACACCTACAACAAAGCCGGCTGGCTCACCAGCCAGACCGGCGATACCGATCTCACCAAGACTGGCACCGAGCAAAGCATCACGTACAGCTACTACGCCAACGGTCGCTTGAAAGGGACCACCGACAACACGTTCGGCACGTACTCCATTTACGAATACGACGTGGCCGGCAATCGCACGTTCGAAGGCTATGCCACGATGCAAGGCGGGGTGCCGGTGTATCGCCAGCTGTTCGATATCAAATACGACGAGCGCAACCGGATGGTCGACGTCAAAGACTCGCTGACGCACATCCTGTACGAGTACGACGCCAACGGTAATCGCCGGCGAGTGCAAAGTCATTACCAAGACGGCGTCGCCCAGACCGTCGGGTATCAGGACTACTGGTACACCTATGACACGATGAACCGTTTCACCACGACCATGGGCACGCTCGTCGGCGGACGCGGTAGCAACGCGGCCGACACCGCGAGCCACTACATCAGCCGTGGTACCGACGGCACCCTCATTAGCTACGACAACGCCGGCCAGCGCCTGCACGTGACCGATGCTAGCGGCCAGATAGAAGACTACGTCTACAACGACGACGGCTTTCTGACGGACGTGACGATCAACACCGTGCTGGCCTCGCGCCGGGTCAACGACGCCATTGGCCGCGTCAAGCAGTACGTTGAGTACAACGATGACGGCACCGTGTCTAAGTCGACCACCAACACCTACAACAAAGACAACGACCTCACTCAGGTCAACGACGATCTCACGAGCAAAGGAACCAACTACTCCTATCTCGACAGCGGCAACAAACTGAACGCCGAGCAGCAGTCGTCGACCACCTATGGCGGTAGCGACACGCAGACGACCAACACTTATACCTACGAGTATTGGGACTCGGCCAAGCAAAGCACCATCAAGAGCCAGGCCTCCAACTCGGCGGTGCAGTCGTGGGCACCGGGGTATTCGCATTTCGTGTACGACGTCAACGGCCACATTACCCAAGTGCGCGACGAGGAGAACGTCCTCACGAAGCGTTACCTGCAATACCTCAACGACGCCGACGGACGCGTGCTGATCCGCAACGAAATCGACAACACCGTGGGCGGCTCGCCCGCGGCCACGGGCGGCAACATTCACCGCTATCGCAATTACTACTACGCCAACGGCCGCGGCATCGGCGACATCGGCAACGATCCGAAAGATCCGACGGCGCGCTCGCGCATGGACTATGCCCAGTCGCTGGCGTACGTCGATTCCGGCAAGCCGAAGGATTTCCGTCCGGTCAACTCGGCCGACTTCGACCAGAACTACCAGCCGATCAATCCGAGCTACCCGGCGAGCGCGCCCGATACGTATGTCGTTCGTCAGAACGACACGCTGCAGTCGATCGCGCTCGCGCTTTGGGGCGACGCCAGCATGTGGTACATGATCGCCGACGCCAACGGCATCAAGGACACCACCGTCCCGCTATCGCTGAATGCGCGCTTGGTGATTCCGAACAAGGTCACCAACATTCACAACACCAGCCAGACGTATAAGGTCTATCGTCCGGGCGAGGTACTGGGCGATACCAGCCCGACGTTGCCGAAACCGATCATGCCGCCGCCACCGCCGCGGCCGGAGCGGCAGAGCAGTGATGGCGGTTGCGGTGGGTTCGGTTCGTTCCTGGTGGCCGTCGTTATCATCGTCGTGGCCGCAACCACGCAGCAATGGTGGATCACGCAGGCGGAAGGTGTCCTTGGCTCCGGTGTCGCTGCCGAAGTAGTAGGCGCCGCCGCCGCCGGGGCCACCGCCAACCTGGCTGGCCAAGCCACCGGCGTGGCGCTTGGCGTGCAAAACAATATTTCGTGGGAACAGGTTGGTATCAGCGCGTTGAGCGCCGGCGCTACCGCGGGGATTGGTTCATCAACCGGACTCAACAACGCCCTCGGCGAACTGGGCGACTTCGGCGCCAAACTTGCCAAAGGCGTCATTCAGTCCACTGTGACCCAAGGTCTTGCGGTCGCCACCGGATTGCAAAAGGAATTCAACTGGCGCGACGTCGCCGCCTCCGCCGTTAGCGCGGGTGTCGGGTACAGCATGCGCAATAATCCGCTCGGCAATTTCGGATCTTCGCTGGCGAGTAGTGCGGCGCAGCAATGGGTGAAGAACGGCAAGGTCGATTGGGCCAGTGCGACAATGGATGCGGCCGGGCAGACGCTGGGTAGCTCGTTGGCGCAGCAGCTAATGAGTGAGTCGAACGGCAGTGTCGCCAGATCGAGGTCGGCCGGGCTTACTCCAAGAGCGGCACAGAACTTGTTCGACGCGCAAGCGAACAACGAGAAGATCGTATGGAGTTGGCCTTACGACAACTGTCTTGACCGTGCCGTGGTCGGGGAGAACTTCTCGAAGGAAACCTACGGCATCTCACCCTATGCCGTGCACGTGATGGCGCCTAAAGGCGAACATCTTTCGACGACCAATCGCTTCCATGACAACGATCCCGTCGAGTTCGATTGGCACGTCGCGCAGGCGGTGCTGGTGCAAGATGCCGACGTCGGCCCACCGGCGCCTTACGTGATCGATCCGTCCACGCAGCGGGGATTGGCACCGTTGTCGCAGTTCGTCAACGGACTGAACAACGACAACGCGTTCGTGACGATTGGTCCGATGGATCAGTATCCCAGCGTGCCTGCGGAATACGTGCAGCCAACGCCGTTGCCTTCCCTTGAAAAAGCGCGGGAGAAAATGTGGCGATATGAGTTGTCCGCGGGCCAGAATGAAGAACAAGGCAACGCTTTAATGCGCATAACCGATTATCCACCGACACCGGGTCCACAATCGAACGTCGATGACGCCATCTTCAGGCAGGTGGTTGCGTCGCTGCAAAGTACCTCAGCGCCCGCGACACCGAGTGCGTTGCAGAACATCTTGGCGGGTGACGACGCGACGGTCGCCGCATCGGCCATTCGCGCCTCTCGTGGCCCGGGCTATTTAGAACGGTTCAATACTATTTCGGGTAACGACAGTTTGCCCGGCGCCGAGAAACTCTATCGCTTCGGTTACGCACTGCTCGGAAATGATTCTCCTCGCCTCATCGAGCAAAACTACGGCCCGACCCTGGACGACATTTTTGAAAATCCCGCCCTTGATGGGCTCCAACGACCGGCGTTCGATCCGCTCGATCCGTTTAACTACGGTCCGCTCAAGTTTGGTCTGACGTCGCGCTGGGAATCTGTTGTTGCCGGTAGGGTACCTGAGCTCGTCGAAGGTGCCTATTCGCTTAATAGGGCAAATCGCGCGGTGATTTATCCGAGAAAACTGGCCGAGTATGCCTTGAATCCAGAGCATCCTGTTGGCGGTAATAAGGCTAAAGTTTTTGAATCGACCCTCGGATTCACCCGAAATAACGCGGACGATTTAATGGATCAGCTTCGGCAAGGTGTAGTGAACAACACGCCAATTCCTGGGAAGGTAGACCGATTTGGCTCACGCTTTACGGTTGACATTCCGGTCGTCGGACCGGCAGGTAACGGTACTGTTCGAAGCGGGTGGATCTATAAACCTGGCTCCAATGTGCCAGAGCTCACTACGATCTACGTCAAGTGAGGATTGCGATGAACTTTAAGATAAACGATACGGTCCGGTTGCTCACCGATATTCCTGGTGAAGGTCTTGCCAAGGGCGCATTAGGAGTTGTGGTCGCGGAATTCTCGGAGCCTGAGGAGGCTTATGAGATCGAGTTTTCCGACGCGGACGGAGAGACAGTTGCGCAAATCGCTCTGCTGCCAACGCAAATTGGGCTAGTGCGCTAATGTTGCGAACAATGCCTGCGATGAATTGAGGGTGTGGCTTGATGACTGAGCGATTTTCCCATCCGACCGCGGAGCAGCAATATCCCTGGCTCGGGACGTTGCTCGATACCTATCACGCGATCAACGAGGTGATCACTGCTCATATTGCCAAGCTTCAACGAAGCGGCATGACGCTCGCCTGTCATCGCGGTTGTCATGCCTGCTGTCTCAACAATCCGGACGTGCCTTTCACGGAATTAGAATTGAAGGGCATCCTGTGGTACGTGTCGGAGGTGCTTGACGGCGAATTGAAACAGCGTCTCAAGCAGCAACTCCGCGATTACCGATCCACGACCGCTTGCCCCTTTCTTGTCGACCGCGCCTGTTCCATCTACCCGGTGCGTCCGTTTATTTGCCGGCAGTTTCACGTGCAAACCAGGCCCTGCGATATCGGCGAAGATATATTTGGCGGTCGACTGCAGGATATCGTGCCTCCGCCGACGGATGTCGAACCGATCGCGATGCGTCTGATCGAATACAGTCGGCGCAATCAGAGGATAGAAAAGACCCAAGCACCTGAGACGACGTCAATCTTCGACGCTGTCTCGCAGATTCAAGCGCCTTGTTCTGTGCGAGAGTACGATTGGATACGTGTCGCGGACGATATGGACCGATTCGATGGACAGGGGGCTATGGGCTCGAGCTCAGCAAGGTAAGAATTTTGCCGGCGACGTGTACCCTGTTTAATTAGATTGGAACTGGATTCGTGCAGCTAGTTTAGCGAAACCAAGGGCGCGGAGAAGTAACCGAGGGGCCGGAGATATTTTCTCCGACCCTTTTTTTTGTTCCAGATTTTTCAAACGATTTAAATTGAACCTAAAGCGCTGCAGCGGGAGACGTACGTATACGCAGAAGACAATGGAGGTGAGCCAGATCCCGCTGATTATTACTTTCGCTTTTTTCTAATTTTTTTCGACACGATGCACCACTGAACGAATAAATCGAAATTAATCGTTTATGCCTTAATCTAGGAGTAGTTAATGAACAATATAACGAACAAAGCGGTAAAAAAGAGATCGCCAGGGAGTATGTTGCACGTCACCACATTTACCACTGCGTTACTCATGACATATGGAGTGTTGGCGAACGCCCAAGCAGAAACGGAAGCTCCGGTTGCGACCGTCGCCGATCATGTCGGCGGTTCGGTTGAGATGCAGTCGGAAATCGATGCGATCATGATCCAAAATCAGGGAGCACGACAACTCAGTGAGGATACTGTCGAGCTTAAGCCCGGTGTAAGCGTTACGGTGGTCCCGAAAGAAAAGTTGGAAAAGCAGAACCAAGGGGCGGGGCAGCTAACCACGCAAGCACAAACAGCGGCGACGCCGTCATGTGGCTATGGCGTGTTATGTTTATTTCAACATACGTCAGGGGATAATTTTGGTTACCGAATGAATCTGTATAAATGTGGCGAATTTGTCTATCTGTGGGATCACAAAATGGGAAACGGTACGCAATGGAATAATCAGGTTTCCGCAATCATCAACAATCAAACAACCGGAACGACGTCGCACTTCTGGGATTGGGAGAACAACGGTTGGTCTGATGTCCAACAGAATACCGCCTACACTTACTGGCCCGACCTAACCAAAATTTCACGGCGTGAATTAGCACCTACCCGTGATATGAACGATGTCATCGACGCTATCTGGGTGTGCGGTTGATAGTCGATCCAGTACGGACAGGAGCGTGAGTTGAAAGGATAGGGTGCGCATTGCGCACCCTATCTGTCTAAATAACTCTGTCATTACCACCATCCACCGGCAACTGCGCGCCGGTGGTCTTCGCGAACAACGGGCCGCACAGCTCGGCGACGTCGCGGCTGGTCACTTCAACCCCGAGCACGTTGTTTTTCTTATAAGCCTCGACGCTTAGCCCGTAACGATGGCGCAGGTTATGGCCACATGATGTTTTACGCGTTATCGGTGGAGCGTCAACACGGCGTCGACGTTGACTTACCCGGTGGAGCACCGGCCGATGGTGGCGGTTCGAATGGTTAGCTGACGACGCGTGCCAGCCCCGGGCGCGCGTTTAGCGGCTAAAAACTAGCGGTAAATCGCCATTGCGAGAGAACGCTTGCGCGAGAACCGATCACTGGTATTATTACCAGTATCCCGTTTTGAGTGAGCGTCATGGATTCGCTGACCCATCGCCAGACAGAAATTTACGACTTTATTCGCCGCCACATGGCCGAGCACGGTCGACCGCCGACACGGCCGGAGATCTGTCTCGCTTTTGGTTTCGGCTCGCAGAACGCCGCCGACGACCACCTGAAGGCGCTAGCGCGCAAGGGCGTCATCGAGCTGATACCCGGGGCGGCGCGCGGCATTCGTCTGAAGCAAGCCGGCCTCGCCATCATCGGCCGCGTCGCCGCCGGTCAGCCGATTCTGGCGGAGGAGAACATCGAAGCGCGCGTCAACGTCGATATGACGTTGTTCAAACCGGCGGCCGACTATCTGCTGCGTGTCCGCGGCCAAAGCATGCGCGACGCCGGCATCCTCGATGGCGATCTACTGGCGGTGTACCGCACACCCGAGGCGCGCAATGGCCAGATCGTGATCGCCCGCGTCGACAACGACGTCACCGTCAAACGTTTCCAACGCCGGGGTCATCTGGTGCAGCTGTTGCCGGAGAACCCGGAATTCCAACCCATCGAAGTCGATCTGCGGCGCACGCCGTTTGCCATCGAAGGCATCGGTGTCGGCCTCATTCGCAACGGGAAACTGTCATGAACCTGCAAAACGTATTGCAACGTACGGATGTTTGGCGTGGAGGTGTGGCATCGTCGGCGCGCGGTTTGTCGACTGGGTTTCCGGCGCTCGATGCGCTGATCCCTTCGGGGTGGCCGGAGGCGGCGTTGACCGAAATTATTTATTCGCGGCCGGGCATCGGTGAGTTGCAATTGTTAACGCCGTTACTCGCCCGTTTGTCGCAGCAAGAGCGTTGGCTCGCCTTCATTGCACCGCCGTATATCCCGTATGCGCCGGCATTGCGCGCAGCCGGTATCAATCTCGAGCGCGTGCTGTTGGTGCATCCGCGCACGCGTAAAGATCAACTATGGTCGCTCGAAGTGGCGCTGCGCGAAGGCACGTGCAGCGCCGTGCTCGCCTGGCCTGGGACCCTCGAGTTCTCGCTGTTGCGGCGCCTGCAGCTGGCGGCGGAAGCGGGCGAATCGCTCGGTATTTTATTTCGGCCGCCGACGGCAGAGGTGGAGACATCGCCGGCGGCATTGCGCCTCAAGCTGGCGCCGGCGACGACCGGATTGGATGTCACGGTATTGAAACGCCGCGGCGGTTGGCCGGTCGGGCCTGCACGAATCGAGGTGAGCAATGCTTTGGCTCGGTCTTTATCTGCCACGGTTGGCGCTCGAAATTTTCGCGCGGGCCGATGACCGCGCGCCCTTCGCCATCGTCGACGGGGAGGGACGCAACCGCCGCGTCGTAATGGTCAATGACGCCGGGCGTCGCGCCGGCATCGACAACGGCATGAGTGTCGCCGCGGCGCATACCTTGGCACACGACCTGCAGCTGCAAACGCGCGATATTGTCGCCGAGCGTGCGTTGCTGGAACGGTTGGCGGCGTGGGCATTGCAATTCACATCGATCGTGAGCTTGGTGCCACCGCAGGCGTTGGTGCTCGAGGTCGAGGGCAGTTGCCGGTTGTTTATCAGCATCGAGCGGCTTCTTTATAAAGTGCGGTGCGGTCTGGACGAATTGGGTTTTGCCGCGCAACTGGCGCTGGCGCCGACGCCGTTGGCGGCGACCTGGCTCGCCAGTGCCGGCGCCGGCAGCCGCGTCATTCATGAAGCGGAGCTCGCCAGCGCGCTCGCGCGGCTGCCGTTGAAAGTGCTCGATCTCGCTGCCGAGGAGCGAGCGTTGCTGGCGCGCGTCGGTGTGCTCACGCTCGGCCACGTGCAACGTCTACCGCGTGCCGGATTGCGGCGTCGGCTTGGGCCTATGTTGGTCGATGTGCTCGATCGAGCCCTCGGCCGCACGCCCGATCCGCGGGTCGCGTTTGTGCCGCCGGCGCACTATCACGGTGTGTTGTCGTTACCGGCGCCGGTGTTGGAGGCCGAGCGGCTGCTGTTTGCGTTGCACCGATTGTTGCGCGAGCTCGAAGGTTTCATGTTGGCGCGCAATGCCGGCACGACCGAGCTCAAGCTGATGCTGCGGCACGCACATCGGCCAGCCACTGTCGTCGATCTCAATCTCACGCAACCGACACGCCGCGCGACGCATTTGCAATCGTTGTTTCGAGAATTGCTCGGGCGCACGCCGTTGCCCGAAGCGGTGGAAGAGATCGTGCTCGATAGCGGCGCACTGATGCCGATGGTGTTGCGCAACGACGATTTATTCCGCTCGGCTAAGTCCTCGACCGAGTCGACCGCGGCGTTGATCGATCGACTAAGTGCTCGCCTCGGACGCGAGGCAGTGCGCGGTATCGACGCCGTGGCCGATCATCGGCCCGAGCGCGCTTGGCGTACCGTATCGCCGGGTGCCGCCGACAGTAGCGGCGAATACGGTCAGCGGCCGTTGTGGTTATTGCCGGAACCGCTGGCATTGACGACCAAAGAAGCTAAGCCGTGGCTCGACGGGCCGTTAACGTTGGCGCCCGATCGCGAGCGCATCGAATCGGGTTGGTGGGACGGTGATGACATCACCCGCGATTATTATGTGGCGCATCATCCGGGCGGTGGCCGGTTCTGGGTTTATCGGCAACTCGGCGACGGTGCGTGGTTCTTGCATGGGATATTCGGGTAAGAATGAATCGCGCCCTTTGGGCACGATGATCATCGATGTAATAAATGTAATTGCGGGGTGCTCCGCCAGAACTGCAACCTCTCCTCTAAAACGCCACGTCCCCCTCCCCCCTTGCGGGGGAGGGGACAGGGGAGAGGGGGCTTCGTATCGGCAGCAGTTTTTTATGACTCCCCCTCTCCCCCTGCCCCTCCCCCGCAAGGGGGGAGGGGAGAGCGAAGGCCGGTGTGCGGGGTGGATGTAAAACATGTACGCCGAACTTCACGCCATCTCCAATTTCAGTTTTCTGCGCGGCGCCTCGCGTCCCGAAGAATTAGTGGCGACGGCGCATGTGCTCGGTTATCGCGCGCTCGCGCTTACCGACGAATGCTCGCTCGCCGGCGTCGTACGCGCCCACATCCCTGCGCGCGACCTTGGGTTCCAGTTAATCATCGGCAGCGAATTAAAACTGATCGATGGATTGCGATTAATTTTGCTCGCGCCCGATCGCGTCGCCTACGGCGATTTGTCGGAGCTCATCACGCAGGGTCGTCGCGGCGCTGATAAGGGCGAGTACCGTTTAAGTTGCAACGATGTGATGGCGTTGGCGGCGCGTTGTCTGGCGCTATGGTTAGCGGACGATTCCAGCGAGGTGACGCATGGCGCCTGGCTGCGCGACGTCTTCGCCGATCGCGCTTGGGTGGTTTTCGAGTCGCGACTCGACGGTCGCGATCGCGAACGATTGGAGCAGTTGCGCCGCCTCGGCCGATCGTTGCAGCTGCCGCTGGTAGCCGCCGGCAACGTACAGATGCATCGGCGTGAACGCCGTCCATTGCATGACACGCTTGCCGCCATTCGTCTCGGTGTGCCGTTGGCTAACGTCGGCCACCAGCTCGCGGCCAATGCCGAGCACAGTTTGCGCCGCCAACAACGGCTGGCCGCGCTTTATCCGCCCGAGCTGTTGGCAGAAACGCTGGTTGTCGCCGATCGTTGCCGCTTTTCGCTCACCGAGTTGCGCTACGAATATCCCGAAGAACTAGTGCCGGCCGGCGAAACGCCGACCAGTTGGTTGCGAACGCTCACCGAGCGCGGCATCCGCTGGCGTTGGCCGGCCGGCGAGTCAGTGAAGGTGCGTGGTCTGATCGAGAACGAGCTCAGCATCATCCGCGATCTCAGGTACGAGCCGTTTTTCCTCACCGTCTATGACGTCGTGCACTTCGCTCGTCGTCGCCAGATCCTCTGCCAGGGACGCGGATCGTCGGCCAACTCGGCGGTGTGTTACGTCCTCGGCATTACCGAAGTCGATCCGGCGAAAATGGAAGTATTGTTCGAGCGCTTCCTTTCGCGCGAGCGCAACGAGCCGCCCGATATCGACGTCGACTTCGAGCACGAGCGGCGCGAAGAGGTGATCCAATATGTCTACGAAAAATACGGCCGCGACCGCGCCGCCTTGGCGGCGACGGTAATTTCTTATCGGACACGCAGCGCCATCCGCGACGTCGGCAAGGCACTGGGGTTCGACCTCGAGCAGGTTGATCGACTGGCGAAGAATCTGCAATGGTGGGACGGCCGCAAGCTGGAGCCGGAACGGTTGCTGGAGGCGGGATTCGATCCGAGCAATCCGAAGCTGCAATTGCTCGGCGGCTTGGTGCGCACGCTAGTCGGTTTTCCACGGCATCTATCGCAACACGTCGGCGGCTTTGTGATCGCGCGCGACAAGCTGTCGCGCCTAGTGCCGATCGAAAACGCATCGATGCCGGGGCGCACGGTGATTCAGTGGGACAAGGACGACCTCGACGCGCTCGGTCTGCTCAAGGTCGATTGCCTCGCGCTCGGCATGTTGACGGCGATTCGCAAGAGCTTCGATTTGATCGCGCAGTACAGCGGTCGACGCTGGACCATCGATTCCTTGCCACCAGAAGATCCTAAGGTTTACAAGATGATCAGCAACGCCGATACCGTCGGCGTTTTCCAAATCGAATCGCGCGCGCAAATGTCGATGCTGCCGCGCTTGAGGCCGCAAAAGTTTTACGATTTGGTCGTCGAGGTAGCGATCGTTCGTCCCGGTCCGATCCAGGGCAAGATGGTGCATCCTTATCTGCGCCGGCGGCAGAAGCTCGAGCCGGTCGATTATCCGTCACCGGAAGTCGAAGACGTATTGGGGCGTACGCTGGGTGTACCGATCTTTCAGGAGCAAGTCATCAAGCTCGCGACCGTCGCCGCCGGTTTCACGCCGGGCGAGGCCGATCAGCTGCGTCGGTCGATGGCGACCTTCCGCCACCGCGGCGGCGTCGAAACGTTCGAGCGTAAATTGATCGACGGCATGCGCCAGCGCGGCTACCCAGAAGAGTATGCGCGTCGGATCTTCGACCAAATCTTGGGCTTCGGCGATTACGGTTTTCCGGAATCGCACGCCGCCTCGTTCGCTTTGCTCGTGTATGTCTCGTCTTGGATCAAGCGCTATGAGCCGGCGGCATTTCTGGCGGCGCTGTTGAACAGCCAGCCGATGGGTTTTTATGCGCCGCCGCAGTTGGTGCAAGATGCACGCCGTCACGATGTCGAGGTGCGGCCGGTGGATGTGCGCATCAGCGATTGGGATTGCACCCTCGAACAAACCGACCGTGGCCCGGCGGTACGTTTGGGATTGCGCATGGTGAGCGGCCTATCGCCGGTAGCGGCCGCACGTGTCGTGCAGCGACGGTGCGAGGCCGTGTTTACTCAGGTCGAAGATTTAGCGCGTCGCGCCGATCTCAATCGTCGCGAGCTGAACGCGTTGGCAAATGCCGACGCATTGCGCGGATTGGCGGCGCATCGCCATCACGCTCACTGGGCCGTTGCCGGCGTCGAGGCGTCGTCGCCATTGCTCGAGAAAACGCCGATCACCGAAGCGTTACCGCTGTTACCCGTACCGACCGAAGGCGACAACATCGTTGCCGACTACGACAGTATCGGGCTTACGTTGCGACGCCACCCGCTGGCATTGTTGCGGCCGCGTCTCGCCGCCGACGGTTGGCGCACTGCCGCTGAGTCGCGAGCGGTCGCGCACGGCGATCCTATCCGCATCGCCGGTATCGTCGTCTCGCGCCAACACCCAAGCTCGGCGAAAGGCGTGATCTTCGTCACGATCGAAGACGAAACCGGCCACAGCAATTTGGTCATTTGGAAAAGCGTATCGACGCGCCAACGCCGCGAACTATTGCAGTCGCGCCTGTTCGGTGTTATCGGCACGCTGCAGCGAGAAGGCGAAGTGCAACATGTGGTCGCGCGCCGACTGGTCGACTTGACGTTGCTCTTGGGTAAACTCAAGACGGAGTCGCGGGATTTTCACTAGAGACCATTTCCAATCCCGTTGTATCTAGCTAAAAGGGGATGAAGCGCTGTTGCCTCGGTTTCTCATAGGGATACGACAGGAATTGCGAAAGAAAAAAGCGCGGGGCGCGTGATGTATTCGCAACGCGCCCGCTATGAGGTCGACTAACCGGCCGCGCTCTTTGGCAACGGGCCGGCCTCTACGGTCTCAGCCGGGAGGAAATTTAGGCCGGTAAGCTTGTGAGCGGCTACCAGTTCTTTCAGAAATTCGCCCTTGGCTATCGGTCTGTTGTAGGTATTTGGATACACAAATACCCGATCGTTCGGAATATTCCGCTCAATAAAAACAGGGCGCTGTAGAATGCGGCTTCCATCCACAAGATCCATATAGTGGCTTTTCTCGTAATCCACTACATTGTCTAACCGATGGATCACATTAATTAGATACCACCGATCCGACTGTTCATCCTTAATTTCAATCGGCAGATACTCCGCGTCACCATCCAAAGCCGGCTCAAGAACGGTTTTGGCTTTCTCGTTTAATGCGATGTAGTTACCTGCACCAAAGACCAGCACGAAGTCATTGATAGTCAAGTTCTGGCGTTTTTGATTTGGTTTTAAGCGCCAAGAAAATTGCAAAGGTTTCCAGTTGTCTTTCTTTGATTGGCCCTTGAACTGATGCGAGTCGTCGTCCGGCTTAATTTCATGAGCAAACACTAACTTGCCCAACTTGGTATCGTTGGTAACGGTATCTAGTAGGTAAACTGTCATTGCTCAAGCCCTCTCAGCCTTGCCCATCGAGTCTTGTATGAATCGGAAACGTTCCTTCCGTCAGTTGCTTTGCGATCGTCTGCAATAGGGCAACCATATTCGCTTTCGTTGTTTCCGACCTTTTAGCCATTTCTTCAAGCAGAAATGTAAGGTTTACGTAATAAACATCAGTGTGTATTTTTGAATGAGCATAAGCCGCTGGCATGTCCGGATGCGGGACAAAATTGGTGTTCCGCGGCATGTACACCCCGTTGCATGCATCATCAGTATCAATTCCGTATTGTCGGAGAATTTCTCGCGCCTGTTCGGCCTCTATATCATGCCATGACGCGATATGATGTGCTGCGGTATTCGGCGGTCGACGCATTCCTGCTTTTTTCATGTTTGAGTTGAGTTTTCGCAGGTGTCGCCGCCGTTCGCGAACTCCCACCCGTTCCAAGACAAGCTGCGCGGGGGGTTTTCCTTCTTTTTCTGCGTTTGCAGTACGAATCACTTCTTCGATGTAGGCTTCCTTGAATTCCTCGAAAAGTTCCTCGGCTTTTTTGATGTCCTCGCCGGCCAAACGAAACAACCCCCTTTTGAATGCTTCAACTGATACTTCCCGGTACGTTACACCGTCTACAGTTTTGTCGATGGTCATGAACTCATTCCCTGTTGTTCGGTTTTTTGATTAAGCGACGGAATTTCTATCAGCGTCTAGTGTTGGTCGCAGTGTCAAAAGCAACTGCGATAGGCGCTTGAGCGAGACCTTTATCGTCATACGGTGTATTGTTAGTGGCGGTCCAAATCCGCGCCTAAATGCTGGCAAGCGCCTGAGCGAATTCGTCGGAAACAGAAACCGGCACGAGGTATTTTCCTAGAACGGTGGATCCGACAGGGGCGCCGCCGTCGTCGCAACGCGTTCTTGTT
>JACQFZ010000046.1 GCA_016199745.1 Gammaproteobacteria bacterium | reverse complement strand
ATCCAATCCGATCACCGCTGCGTTAGTATTCATCTGGGCTCCACCTCCTGACGATAGCGCGTTGACCGATTCAACCCGCTTGGCGCATTGTGACGCCGTTGAGTAAGGGGGTGGAGTCCATTGCATTAGGGTGGGCAACTTTGCTGCCCACCCGTTATTTGAACCCGCGTGGACAAAAAGGCGTTGCCCACCCTACAACAGCCACGTTCCCTCCCCCGCAACAGCGGGGGAGGGCTAGGGTGGGGGGTGAGTTAAATGGGCTTTTGCTGTTGTTGTTGCGGTTGCGGTTAATCCTCGTGTGGCGCATTCCGAGCATCGCAGCTTTTGACCTCGACGCGCGCAGGAAGCGCGCGGTCTGGCTCAACACAGGGATGTGTTGTGCCAGACATAGTTGGTAGCCAAAAGTGAGAAGCACAGGAAGGCTTTGCGCCACCCCGGGGGGTGCTTTCTTTTGGTTCCTTTTCTTTGCACAAGCAAAGAAAAGGAACCCTGGGCTGCGGGGCGGAGCATCCCGCTGATTACATTTATTACCTCGACCAGCATCGCCCCAACGGGGCGATTCAACCCTACTCCCCCGACCCCCACTTAAGATCCAACTCCCGCGCCGCCCGCACATCATCAAGCCGACGCACCGGCGTATTATGCGGCGCTGCCTTCACCATCTCCGGATTCTCATTCGCCTCGCGCAAAATTTCTTTCATCGCATCGATAAACCGATCCAGCTCTTCCTTCGCTTCCGTCTCGGTCGGCTCAATCAAAAAACACTCCGGCACAAGCAACGGAAAATACGTCGTCGGCGCATGGAAGCCTTTATCGAGCAGCCGCTTGGCCACATCCATCGCCGTCACACCCTTCTGCTCTTTCAATTTCTTAAACGTCAAAATGAACTCATGCGTCGCCCGCCGTGTCGGAAACGCCGCGTCGAACCCAGACTCGGTCAATCGCTTGAGCATGTAATTGGCATTGAGCGTCGAGTACTCGGCGACGCGCAGCATTCCTTCGCGACCGAGCAAGCGCGCGTACACATACGCCCGCAGCAACACCCCCGCGTTGCCCATGTTGGCCGACAAACGACCGATGGTTTGCGGCCGATCCTTCTCGGCCAACCAGTGATAACGGCCCTGCGTGTTACCCACGATCGGCACCGGCAGAAACGGCTCGAGCCGCGCACCCGCCGCCACCGGCCCGGCACCCGGACCGCCGCCGCCGTGCGGCGTCGAGAACGTCTTGTGCAAATTCATGTGTATCACGTCGAAGCCCATGTCGCCCGGCTTCACCCGACCGAGAATCGCGTTCAAGTTGGCGCCGTCGTAATACAGCAACCCGCCGGCTTCGTGGACGATGCTGGCGATCTCAGTGATCTTGCGTTCGAACACGCCAAGCGTCGACGGATTAGTCAGCATCAAACCTGCGGTCTGCGGACCCACCGCCGCTTTCAGCGCCGTGATATCGACGTCGCCTTCGTTGTTGGTCGGGATCTCGCGCACGGTGTAACCGCACATCGTCGCCGTCGCCGGATTGGTACCATGCGCCGCATCCGGCACCAAAATTTCTTTGCGGTTCCGGTCGTCGCGCGCGTCGTGGTAAGCACGGATCATCATCACGCCGGCGAGTTCGCCCTGCGCACCGGCGAGCGGCGTGAGCGACACGGCTTGCATACCGGTGACGTCCTTCAGGATTTCTTGCAGGTCGTACATGCACGCCAGAAAACCCTGGCCGGTCGACTCGGGCGCGTACGGGTGGCGGCCGAGCAACGACGGCAACATCGCCAACTTGTTACAAGCGCGCGGGTTGTACTTCATGGTGCAGGAGCCGAGCGGATAGAACTGCGTATCGATCGAAAAATTCTGGCGCGACAAATTGGTGTAGTGTCGCACCGCCTGCATCTCCGACACTTCCGGCAATAGCGGTCGACGCTGGCGCCGAAAACGCTCCGGAATGCCGTCGATCTCCGGCTTGGTCAACGGCGCTTGCGACGGATTACGCCGGCCGGGCTGGGAATGTTCGAAGATCAACATGGTCTGACTCCGCTTTTACATTTACCACGACTACTGAACAACGGGCCTCCCTCCCCCCTTGCGGGGGGTGAGGCGGGGATTTCACGAATGCACTTAACGTGCGTTCGCGCCGCCGAACGGGTGCGCGTGATTTTCGTGCACCCCGGGCGGGAACGAGAACGAGGGAGAGGGGGAAACATACGACGCCCCCTCTCCCCTTTCCCCTCCCCCGCAAGGGGGGAGGGGAACGATACTTTTTACATCGGTGCTGCCTACTTCAGCGCCGCTAACGCCGCTTCGTAATTCGGTTCTTGCACAATTTCCGGTACGAGCTCGGTGTACTTCACCTTGTTGTTCTCATCGAGGACCACCACCGAACGCGCGCACAGACCGGCGAGCGGGCCGTCTTCCATCAGCACGCCGTAGTCCTTGCCGAAGTGGCGATCGTGCATGCTCGACAGATGCACAACATCGCCCGTGTGCTCAGCGGTACAAAAGCGATTGTGCGCGAACGGCAGATCGGCCGAGATCATCAGCAGCGCGGCGTTGAGCTTCTTCGCCTGTTCGTTGAATTTCTTCACGCTCATGGCACAGATGCCGGTGTCGAGACTCGGAAAAATATTGAGCAACTTTTTCTTGCCGGCGTACGCCGCTAGCGACACGTTATCGAGATCGGTCTTGGTGAGTGAAAAATCGGGTGCAGCGCTTCCGACTTTCGGCAGCTCACCGTTGGTATGGATCGGATTGCGTGTGAACGTGACCTTGGCCATTTTTTCTAACTCCTCCAGAGTTGAACGAAGCGATCTCCCTCCCCCTCAGGGGGAGGGTCGGGGTGGGGGTGGGTTTTTCTTCTTGATTCAAACCCGCCCCCTTCGTTTGAACCCACCCCCACCCTTTACCCTCCCCCTGAGGGGGAGGGGAAGTCGGTGGGAATCTCTTTTATTAAGCTATTTAATCTGCCGCACGCGCGGCATTACCTGGCGATTGCCAGTGATGCGACTCAATTGATTGGCGTAGCGTTTGATATCGTCCGGCGTACGCACTTCCGTCGCACACACCAGCAACGCCGGGCCAAGCTCGGGGTAATACGGCGTCAGATCGTAGCCACCGAGGATGCCTTCGGCTTCGAGCGCGCGCAGTGTGCTGTCGACGCTGGTCGGCAAACGCAATACCGATTCGTGAAACACCGGCCGATTGAACACACGCTCGACACCGGGAATCGATGTCAGCTGCTCGACCAACGCGTTGGTGTTGGCATGGCACGCATGGGCGACGCGCTCCAACCCATCCGGACCGAGCAAGCTCATATGGATAGTGGCGGCGGTGACGACCAATCCTTGATTAGTGCAAATATTCGAGTTCGCCTTGGAACGACGAATATGTTGCTCGCGCGCTTGCAGCGTCAGCGTATAGCCGGGCTTGCCGTCGCGATCGACCGTGCGGCCGATAATGCGACCGGGCATTTGTCGCACCAGCGCTTGCTTGCAGCACATGAAACCGAAGTATGGACCGCCGGACGACAACGGCGCGCCGAGCGGCTGACCTTCGCCGACGGCGATGTCGGCGCCCTTGCTGCCCCACTCGCCGGGCGGTTTCAAAATCGCCAGCGACGTTGGATTCACTAAGCCGATCACGATCATGCCGCGCGCATGCGCCATGTCGGTCAGTTCGTCGACCTCTTCGAGCACGCCGAAGAAGTTCGGCTGCGGCACTACCAGCGCGGCGAAATCACCGCTGGCGTAATCGTCGAGCGCGATCGGTGCGATATTGCCGCCGTCTTTGGAGTGCGGCACTTCGACGATGTCGATGCCCTGATGGCGCACGATCGCACGCACGACTTTGCGGTAAATCGGATGTACTGTCGTCGGCATCAACACACGGCGCGCGCTTTTGTGTGCACGCACCGCCATCAACACCGCTTCGGCCAGCGCCGACGCGCCTTCGTAGAGCGACGCGTTCGACACGTCCATGCCGGTGAGCGATGCCATCATCGTCTGAAATTCGTACAGCAATTGCAGCGTGCCCTGCGCCGCTTCCGCTTGGTACGGCGTGTACGACGAGTAGTACTCGCCGCGGGTCGTGATCTCCCACACCGCCGCCGGAATGTGATGCTCGTAGGCGCCGGCGCCGATGAAGTTAATGTGGTAGCCGTCATGCACCGCACGCTCTTGCATCAACCGCGCGATCTGCATTTCGTTCAAGCCCGCCGGCACGCGTGCGAGCCGGCCGCTACGCAGACGCTCGGGGATCTCTTCGAACAGGGCGTCGATACTGCCAACGCCGATGGCGGCGAGCATCTGCTCGATATCGTGGTCGGTGTGCGGAATGAAAGGCATCACTTCAATCCTAGTTGAAAGAATCTTGGGGACTCCCTCTCCCTGACCGGAGAGGGAAACAATTCCTAGTGGCTCTCCGCCGCCAGCACCGCGTTGTAACCGGCGGCGTCGAGCAACGCGCTTAGATCGGCGGCATTCGCCGGCTTCAGACGAAAGATCCAGCCTTCGCCGTAGGGATCTTTGTTCACCGTTTCCGGAGCATCGGCTAACGCTTTGTTGATGCCGATAACTTCGCCGGCAACCGGCGCATACACGTCGGACGCGGCTTTGACCGATTCGACGACGGCGGTTTCTTTACCGGCGGTAACCTGCCGACCGGACTCGGGCAGATCGACGTACACCATATCGCCCATCATCTCTTGGCCGTGATCGGTAATACCGACGACCAGCGTTCCGTCGGCTTCACGCCGCACCCACTCGTGCGATTTAGTGTATTTGAGATTGTCTGGCACATTGCTCATGAGGAGTCCTCTGAATTAAGACAAACAGCTTTTACCCTGGCGAACGAATGGATATTTCACGACGCGCGCCGGCACCAGTTTACCGCGGATGTCGACTTGGCACTGACTGCCGATCGGCACACCGGCCGGTACGCGCGCGAGCGCGATCGAGCGGTTGAGCGTCGGCGAGAACGAGCCGCTGGTGATTTCGCCGCGGCCGAAGCCGTCGCACACCACTTGCTGATGCGAGCGCAGCACGCCTTTCTCTTCGAGCACCAACCCCACCAATTGCCGCGGTGCACCCAGGGTTCGCTGCTGATCGAGCGTCTGCCGGCCGATGAACTTGCGGTCCTTCGGCTCGAACCCGACGGTCCACGAAAGACCGGCCTCGAGCGGCGTCGTGCTTTCGTCCATATCGAGCCCATAAAGATTCATGCCGGCTTCGAGCCGCAACGTGTCGCGCGCACCGAGACCGATCGGCGCGACACCGGCGGCGATCAACGCTTGCCAGGCCGATACCGCCGCACCGCGCGGCAAAATAATTTCAAAACCTTCTTCACCGGTGTAGCCGGTGGTGGCGACAAAATAATCGCCGATAGTGGCGGCATGAAACGGCGGCAACACCGCCGCCGCACGCAGCGGCGCGCCCAGCGCCGTGTAAACTTTTTGCTTCGCGTTTGGACCTTGCACTGCAATCATCGCCACGTCGTCGCGCGGCACGAGCTGCACGCCGCCGAACAGCTGCGCGGTGTTGTGTACCCAATTCAAATCTTTTTCACGCGTGCCAGCATTGGCGACGACGCGGAACCAGTTTTCGTTCAGGTAATAAACGATGAGATCGTCGATGACACCGCCATCCTTGTTCAGCAGGCACGAATACAGCGCCTTGCCGGGGGTGCGCAACTTGCCGATATCGTTCGCCAACAGCAACCGCAGAAAATCGCGCACCTGCTCGCCCTGCAACTCGAACACGCTCATGTGCGAAACGTCGAACATACCGGCGTCCTGGCGTACGCGATGGTGCTCGTCGATCTGCGAGCCGTAATGCAGCGGCATGTCCCAACCGCCGAAATCGACCATCTTGGCGCCGGCGTGGACGTGCGTTTCGTAAAGCGGTGTGCGATGACCCATATTGTCGGCGGATGTAAAACTGCAAAAAAGGGACGTGACAGGAGGCGTCTTCGAGACTGCGGTCCGATCACACCAAAGAAAAGCGACTAACGCTTTTCAAAATTTAAACGGAAAAAGGGCGATGACAGTCGCCATCGCCCCTCTGTTTGGGTGACCTGAGAGTCTTAGCCCCTTCGGTGGACCGTGCCTTACCTTATATATAGGAAGGCCGATCGCTCTCCAGAGTCGAATGCTCCCTGCGGTCCTTTTGCCTGAGCGATTCCGGGCGGGTTGCGCCTTCGGCGCCTCGCGGCGGGGTTAAAGCGCGCGAGGTCTCTCCCGCAGGGAGAACATCGATGGCCGAACTATAACGCACACGCCCTATTCTTGCCAAGGCGCGTCATCGTCTGCGTGCTGGAGGACTGCGGGCACCGTGGTGCAGGAAACACCGGACACTACCGGTTCTAGACAGACATCGCGGCGAGATGGTTGTCCCATAAGCGGCCGCGCACCTGCCGCTGTACTCGTACCCGCAACTGCTCGGCGTCAATACGAACAAGTTCACCAAACTCGTTGCTGACCAGCCAATCGTTGCCGAGTCGGACGATGCCGGACGGCTTGCGCACCGTCAGCTCACCGCAATAACGACCGCGCGTATCCCACACGACCACGCGATCGGCGCGAGTGCAGGTGACAGCGAAGCGATCGCCCCAGGTAGCAACGGCGGCGGCGTAACCGCCGATGTGTTGCGCCAACGTCGGCGAGGTCGGTACCGCCTGGAACGTCCCGTTGCGCAGTAGTGCCAGCAACGGCGCGGCGGCAGCGCCTTCGTTTTGTAACGCGACCGCGAGCGTGCCATCGTCGGCGCGCGCGAGGTGGCGAATGCTGAGCTTGTGATCAGCCAAGACGAAGGCGGCGAGCCGGCTGCCGTCGCGCGCATCGACTAACACCAACGACGGTGCCATACGGTCGATGTTTCGTTTGACACGTCCGGTCTCGGGCAACGTCAAGATACCGCCGTTCGCCACCACCAACACATCGCGCTCGAGCCATAACAATTCGTGCGGACCGATGCCGTGCGTTGGCCAGCTACCGAGGCGCTGTAAGCTGACACCATCATATAAACCGATACGACCTTGGCCCTGATCGATCTCGCTCTCAGTGACGAGCACGCGGTCGCGCACGGCGTCGATCAACACGTGACCCTCGAATCGATAAATCGCTTCGTCGACTTGCGTAGCAGCGCGCGTGCGGGCGGTCTGTGGATCGAAGTGAATCAGGTACGAACCCGGACGGCGCGCGCAAACATAAGCGCTGTCCGATCGTTGCGGATGGGCGATAACAGCATGGGCGCGCGCCGCTAACGCCAGCGCCGGTACGGCCGTATCGATCGCGCCGGCGAAATAACGCCGTTCACCAGCAATGTCTTCGGCCCAGGCCGACAATACCGACGGCGTCGCTGACGCGTGGCCGATGCGCGTTGCCGCCAACGCCGTGCCGGCCATGCACGATAAAAAAATGCGCCGCTGCATCAATCGCCGTCGCTCTCGTTGAAACCGATGCTGATATGCAAGGTCTCGGCCACGTCGCCAGCGAGGGTCTGCTGCAATTGCGCGACGGCGGCAATCGCCTGCTTCAACAACGGCACGTGCTTAGGCGCGGGTTGTACCGGCAACGCCGACAACGCGTGCTCGACCGCGCGCATGTCGCGCGTCACTCGGACAGCGAGCGACTTGCGTAACAACCGCGTCAGGCCGACGCCGGAAGCACCACCGATCAGCGCGATCCGCAAACCATCGGCAGTCGCGAGCCAATGCGCGCGGGTAGCGCCGCTACGCCAGGCGTCGAACAGCGGCTCGCGCCGGCCGAGCGCCTGCATCGGCTTCGACAACTTGCGCGAATACAGCTGGCCAAGCGCACCGATGATGGCGTTGATAGCGTCGGTCAATGCCGCTTGCTCGCGTTCGCGATCGATCGAGCCGTCGCTCCAATGCGCGCTCCATTGGCGCCATTCTTGCGCGAGCACACCGGCTTCGTCGGCGACCGCGTGCGCCAGCTGCCCGGCATAGCGGCAACGCGGACCATCGGCAGCGCTTAACGGCCGCGCCGGATCGAACAACAAATATTCGAGCGCCGGTAATCCTTGCGCACCGACACCAGCGGTTGCATTGCCGGCGATGGCGGCATCGATCTCGGCCGGACGCGTCGGCCAGAAATCGAACCGGCGCAAACTGCGGCGTTCGAGCGTCGGTCCGATCGGCAATACGTCGAGCCGGCGCCAGGTTTTGGCGAGCGCACGCCATTGCACCTGCGCCTGGCTAGCGTTGTTGTCGGTCGCTGCGCACAACGCTTGCAGCGATCGATCGAGCTGCTGCGCCTCATCGGCAAGATCGCGGTAACCCGGCACCAACAAATCGTCCGCGAGCGCATGCAGCCATTGCGCCGGTCGGATCACGGATCCGGCATCGGCCCGTATCGGCGTCAGCGGTAACAGCGCGATCGATCCCAAGCAGGAGAAAAATTTTCGTCGGTCCATTGGCAACACCGATCTTCCAAGAAGCGTTGAATAGTTCAACGTAGGGTGGGCAGAGCGCTGCCCACCCTACATTTTTAAAGAGACTGCAAGAAACTCAGCAACGCCGCTCGCTCGCTCTTAGTCAGTTGCAGCACACGCTGCTTCGCCGCCTCAGCCTCGCCGCCATGCCACAACACCGCCTCCATCAAGTCGCGGGCGCGGCCATCGTGCAGATAATAGGTATGGCGGTTGACGGTCTTGATGAGGCCGATCCCCCAGAGCGGCGGCGTCCGCCATTCGCGGCCGTCGGCGGCGAAATCGGGACGGTGGTCGGCGAGGTGTTCACCCATGTCGTGCAACAACAAATCGGTGTACGGGCGGATCGTTTGTCCGGACAGCTCGGGAAGACCGTTGAGCTCACCGGTGCGGTATTGCGGTACGTGACAGCTGGCGCAACCGGCGTCGTGAAATAGGCGTTTACCCCGCAACACCTCGGGCGCGTCCCAGCGGCGCCGCGCCGGCACCGCCAGCGTGCGCGTATAGAAGATCACTTTATCGAGCGTGCGTTCGTCGATATCGACCGGTGATTCGCCGCGAGCGCGACGAACCCCGGCTTCGCGCGCGACCGCGTCGCGGCAATCTGGCTGCGCATCGGTACAGCCGTCGTTGCTAAAACGTTGCGAGGTAATGCCGATGTCGCCGACAAAGGCGCCGGCGTCTTGATGGGCGACGCTGCCAACGTTAGCCTTCCAACCGAAACGGCCGATCACCCACTCTTGCGCATACGCATCCCAAACGCGATTCGGGCGGCCGGAGATGCCGTTGTTGGCGATACGCTGGCGCTCGGCGTTGGCGAGGATATCGTCGGCGCGAATCGCTTCGAGCAAACCGAGACCGATCACTTGCGGCGCCACGCGCGGCGAGATCAGCGTCTGTGGATGTAGTTTGCCGTAGGCCAAATCGGTGAAGCGATAGAGCGGCTGGCGCAATTGATAACGCGCACCGTCGGCGAAGCGGCCGGCGATCGTTTGGTAACGAATCTGTACGCGCGCTTCCGGCTGCACGCCTTGAATCGCGCGGTTGTTCAACTGGCCGCCGTAGGTCGGTTCGGAGACGACACCGTAGATGCCGCCGTCGCCGGGAATCGAAAGTCGAAACAACAAACCGGTCGGCGGTTCGATAGCGACACCGCCGCGGGTTTTGGGCGGCGCGCCGCGGCCGTCGAGCACGTGGCAACCGGCGCACGCACGCGCGATGAAATGCGGCCCGAGGCCGTCACGGGCGCGCGTTGATGCTGGCGCTTCGACCCAGTTCTTTTTGAAAAACGAATTGCCGATAAAAAAATCGGTTTGACGATCGGACGTGAGATTCGCTGCTGGATAGGAGAAGGCGTTGCGGCCGTCGTCGAATACGGTGGTGGCACCGCCGGATAATTCTTCGCCGAGCTCGGCGTGGGCGGCTGGGCCGGCGGCGTGAGTGGCGGTGGTCAACGCAAAGAGTAATACCCCCACCCTAACCCTCCCCCGCAACAGCGGGGGAGGGGATGCAGCTGTCAGCATTCGGCGTTTTTTAATTCCCTCCCCCGCGCTGTTGCGGGGGGTGAAGCGGAGCTTTCGCGAGTGTCCAGTGGACACTCGCGCCGCTGAACGGGCGTGCTGTCGTTGCGCGTACCGGACGGGAATAGCTAGGGTGGGGGTATTATGACAATTCTTAGCCATAAATAATTTTGAAAAGAATTCTGAATCATCGGATCTAATTCGGTCGATGCAGAACGAACCATCGCTGCTCGCTCTACGCCAACTAATCACTCCGGCACCGCCGTGTTCAACCGCTTAATGCCCAACACGCCCGCCGCCACCACCAATCCTTCAGCCTGACGCTTCAGCGCCACTACCGTCTGCTCGACCGCCGGTCGCCCTGGGCTACCGACGACGATGGCGCGATCGAATGGCGCCGGAATCGACTCGGCCGCTTGCACACTGGCGTCCACGTCACTGTCGACGCGCTCGGCCGCGGCTTTGTTCTTCGCCGCTACCAACTCACGCAGACTCGGACCGGTGAGCACCGAACCATCGGCACGCTTGAATTCACCGCGCCAGACGTTGCGAATGCCGCGGCTGTTGGCGACGACGTCGCGATGGGTGTTGTCGGAGAAGCACGAGTGCTCGTCTTCTTGGCTTTTGGTATCGAGCGCGACCTCGATGCGTTCGCCGGCGAGCTCACCGCGCGACAACACGCCGATGCCGGTCAGCATCTTGCCGAGATTGGCCGGGTTGGCGACGAAACGAGCACGATAGTTTTTCGCCGTCGGTGCCCACGCCTTCGTCACCTGCGTGAGATCGTCGAGCAATAGGTCGGTCGCTACCTTCAAATACTGCCGGCGGCGCACAGCGTTCGGCGCTTTGTCATCGACGAAGTCGGTGTACGGCCGATTGCCCGGGCCGTTGATGTCTTGGTCCTGACCCCAGAGCAAAAATTCGATCGCGTGCCAGCCGGCGCTGATGTTCTCCTCGCCGTCCTTCTCGTTGAGTGCCATCAGAGTTTTCTTAGTGATAGCGATCTTCGGATTGTTGATGATGCCGCTGTCGGCACGATCCTTTACCGCATCGATATAAGCCTCGTCCACCGGCCACGCATTGAGCCGTCCTTCCGGACCGGTGGCGCTGTCGATCGGCCCACCGTAAAAACGAAACGCCTCGGTCTGGCCATACCACTCGCGGGCAGCGAGCCATTGTTTACGTGCCTCCTGCAATCCGTCGGCGCTCGGCGCAGCAACGAAACGATCGACCGCCTGCTGTAGATGGCGCGCGGCGTTCAATGTGTCTTCATAACTGGCGTAGACGACTACCGCATAATGCTCGACGACGGCCTTCGGCGTTGGCGCTGTGGTGGCGGCGGCCGACGCCGAAAAAATCATCGTCGCCGCCATCACTGCAAAACGTTTACCCATACTCAACTCCTCTCTCGTATCGTTCTGTCGGATTAAAGCGTCGCTCCACCGGGCGCGCGACTGGCTGGGCACAACCCGCCGGTCTGCAGGCCGTCGAGCACACGCAACGTTTCTTCCGGGTTGAGACCAACGTTGAGGCCGTTCACGGCGAAGTAGATGACCTTCCACTTACTGGAAAACGATTTCTCGGTGATCTCTTCGGCGTTCACGCGGTGTCTGTCATCGGTAATGAGAATGATAATGATTCTCATTTATCCAATGGAACGCGTCAAGTCCCGCGTCAGTTCTATAGAGAGAAAATTTATTCGGGGTTTTTAGAGGTCGAACTCGGCGATGACGGGCGCGTGATCCGACGGACGCTCCAAGGCGCGCGGCGCCTTGTCGATCGAGCAGGCCCGGCAGCGATCGGCAAGCGCTGGACTACAGAGGATGTGGTCGATGCGCAAACCGAGGTTACGGCGGAACCCGCCCATGCGGTAATCCCACCAGCTATAGCTAGCTTCCGGCTGGTCGAAGCGACGAAAAATATCGACCAAGCCGGTACCGACAACCGCCTGCAGCGCCGCGCGCTCCGGCTCGCTGCATAACACTTGGCCGCGCCAGCGCTCTGGATCGTGCACGTCGCGATCTTCCGGGGCGACGTTGAAGTCGCCGACGATGGCGAGTTGTGGATAACGCTGAAGCTCGGCGGTTAAGTAACTGGTTAACGCGCGGTACCAAGCGAGCTTGTACACATACTTTTCCGAAGTGACACTCTCGCCGTTCGGAACATAGACGTTGATCACGCGCACGCCGCCGACGGTAACGGCGACCGCTCGCTTGTGCGAATCGTTGAGCACCGGCGGCGACTCCATCACTTCTGCCGGTGCGACTCGCGTCAGCGTGGCCACACCGTTGTAAGCTTTCTGACCGAGATGGGTAACGTGATAGCCCGCCGCCCGCAACGACTCGTGCGGGAATTCCTCGTTAGTAACTTTCGTTTCTTGCAGGCACAGCACGTCCGGCTGCACTTGCGTCAACCAATCGAGCACGTGCGGTAAACGCACGCGAATGGAATTAACGTTCCAGGTGGCGAGTTTAAAAATACTCATAACTGTATGAATACGAGAGAGTTCAACTTGAGATTATCGAAAAAATAAAATAGCCAAGTCGCTATAACCTAAAATTTCTTTTCTAAGCCGGCTTGTTTCAGCGCCGCATTGGCGGTGTGGCGAGACTTAATGTTGTTGTCGACGGTAAAGCGGATTTTCGTAATTGGGCTGTACCAAGTTTCATGGTCGCCCTTTCCCTGCTTTTCTTTGTAGCACCCCGCAGCCGTAAGAATCTTCTTAAGCTCCGGGGTATAACCAGCCATTAAGCTGCTTTGCCAGCCTTTAGCTGAAAATGTTTTTGAGTAAGCAACTCAATAGGAATTTCTTCGGGATGATTAGATACCACCCCGTTGAGTTCAAGCAGTTCAGGAACAATTACTCGAAGCTTCTCGAGCAAGCGCTCGACAGTTTCTGCTTCGGTTGCAAGGCCCGGAACATCGTCGCTAGTAGCAACCCACACCTTAGCATCTGGGTCCCATGTGGCATGAATGGCAAACGCACGCATAGGCATCTCTAACTTCCCCTGGTAACAATTCACCCGCTGTAGGACAGACAATAGCACAACATGTTGCGTTTTTCGTATTCCTGCCTACGCGTGGTTTGTTATAAGACAATGTTTTTATTGGTATTTTTACGGAAACTGCCATTAAAATTTATCAAATCCTTACCAAATCTTTAGCAAAAAACCCACCGTTAATCGTATGCCGTGGGTGGTTGATTTTCCATCACACCGTCCCGTCCTTGTGGGCCTCGCCTATTACCCCCTTCGCACTTTTTCCCTTGAAAGGTGCTAAACCAACCGGGGAAGGGGTTCTCGCTTTTCGTGGATCCATTTAGACTTGGGTTATTACTTTTGTCCGTAATTACGCAGCTAACTCTCGACCTTCTTAACGGGGAATTATGGATGGCTTAAAAGGTAATTTTTTTGATTCTTGATCGAGGACTGGGTGTCTTGTGACATTGCGAGAAATGACTAAAGGCGCAGGTAACGCGTTCCAAATTTAACAGCGACCGGCAATCAAGGTTGCGCAGGAGTTTGCGCCGATTCCTCGGGTTTGGTTTCGGCTTTCGGATAACCGGCCTGGTCGAGCTCGCCTTCGAGCAGCGATTCCATATAACCGCGCATGACTTTTTCCCCAACCGTAACAGTGGGGACCGACAGACCACCGGTCTGCTTGATCATTTCATCTTGCAGTTTACGATCTCCCTCGACGTTCTTTTCGGTAAACGGCACGCCGCGTTGCTTCAGGTAAGTGCGAGCGTTGTTGCACGATTCGCATTTGGGAGCGACATAGAGCACGACCGGAAATTTCTCCGAGGCATCGCTCTTAATCGGCGGTTTCGATTGACCGGCGATCAACTTTTCTTCAACGCGATAATCGGAATCGCTCGGCGGCAATTGATCGTGATACGACACGTTGCCATTTTTATCGACCCATTTATAAAGTTTCTGGGCGTACGCGGTTGGGGCAAGAATAAGCGCCGCTAATAACAACCAAGATAATCGCCGACTCATCGCTAGATCCTCAAGTACATTCCGCCCATGCGCCGGCGGATCGATTCGCGCACCCAAATAACCCCGCCGATAAAACCTATTACTAGCATAGCAAAGCTCGCTATTAGCCAAATAAGGCTGAACCGACTAGCGGCCGGTGCGGTGGGAACCGGCGGAACAACGCCAGGAGATGCGCCGGCGAGCGCCATGTCGCGTTGCGTCAGTTCGGCGCGGGTACGTGCCAATTGGGCACGGGCGGCGGTCAATTCCTCTTGCAGCGCTTCCGTACTCGGTGCCGTTGTCATGTGACCTTGGTCGATCAAGGCTTGCGCGGCGACGAGCTGGGTACGGGTACGTTCGAGCTCGGCGCGCAGTAGCTTCAACGGCGCCGCCGCCGGTGGTTGCGGCAACAGTAGCGACGCTTCGATCCAGCCCTCGACGCCGTGGCTGTCGCGCACTTGCACCGAGACACCGTCACGACCGATGACTTCCAGCGCATCGCCGGTGTCGGCGGTCGCCAGTATCGCCGCGGTCGCGGTCGGCTCGGCGCGCAAAGGCACGGTTAGACGGTCGATCACGTATACCGTCTCGGCGAACACTGCGGTTGGCGCCAACACGGCAGCGGCAAGTAACCAGCGCAAGCGCATCGTCTTAAACCGCGAGCCCGGAATGTCGCAACAATGGCTCGATCGACGGCTCACGCCCGCGGAAATTGACGAACAGCTCCATCGGCTCGCGCACGCCGCCCTGCTCCAAAATGTTGTGCAGGAATTCGAGGCCGGTGCGGCGATCGAACACGCCGTTTTCTTCGAACTTGCTGAAGGCGTCGGCCGATAACACCTCGGCCCACTTGTAGCTGTAATAACCGGCGGCGTAACCGCCGGCAAAAATGTGACTGAAGCTGTTTTGAAAGCGGTTGATCGGCGGCGGAATGATGACTGCCACCTCGCGCCGTACCTCGTCGAGCAGCTGCTGCACGGTGCGCGTGCCGGCCGGATCGAAATCGGCGTGCAGGCGCATGTCGAACAGCGCGAACTCGAGCTGACGCGCGAATTGCATTCCCGATTGGAAGTTTTGCGCCGCCCGCATTTTTTCGTACAGCGCCGCCGGCAAGTGTTCGCCGGTCTGGTAATGCGCGCTGATGAGATCGAGCGCTTCGCGTTCCCAACACCAGTTCTCCATAAACTGACTCGGCAACTCGACGGCGTCCCACGCCACGCCGTTGATGCCGGAGACGCCGACGTAGTCGACCTTGGTCAGCATGTGGTGCAGGCCGTGGCCGAACTCATGGAACAGCGTGTTCACTTCATCGTGCGTAAACAATGCCGGCCGACCATCGACCGGTGGCGTGAAGTTACATACGAGATATGCCACCGGCACTTGCACGTCGCCGCCGCGTTGCCGACGGCTGATGCAATCGTCCATCCAAGCACCGCCGCGCTTATGAGCGCGCGCGTACAAATCGATGTAGAAGCGACCGCGCACCTCGCCGGCCTCATCGCGGATCTCGTAGAAACGCACTTCAGGATGCCAAGTTTCGACATCTTCGACCGCGCGAATCGACAGTCCGTACAAGCGCCGGACGACTTCGAACATACCCGGCACGACACGGTTTTCCGGGAAGTACGGCCGCAACTCTTCTTGCGTGAACGAATACCGATGCGCCCGTAATTTCTCGGAGTAATACGCCACATCCCACGCCGCGAGATCGCTCAGGCCATGCTCGCTGCGCGCATAGGCCTTTAGATCTTCCAAATCGCGCAACCCGGCCGGCCGCGACGGTGTGACCAACTCTTGCAGAAATTCGAGCACCTGCGGCACGGTCTTCGCCATGCGGGTTTGCAGCGCGTACTCGGCGTAATTATCGAAACCCAGCAAACGCGCTTCTTCGCGACGCAGCTTCAGTAATTGAACGATGAGCGGACCGTTATTCCATTGACCGGCGTTCGGCCCCAGCTCACTGGCGCGGGTGTTGTAAGCCTCGTACATCTTTTGCCGGAGCGCGCGATTGTCGGCGTACGACATGAACGCCATGTACGACGGCGCATCGAGCCCGAACTTGTAACCGTTCTTCTGCTCGCGCTCGGCCGCTTGACGTGCCATCGCCATCGCCGACGGCGGCAAACCGGCGACATCTTTCGGATCGGTCAACACGAGTTCCCACGCTTGTGTGGCGTCGAGCACGTTCTCGGAGAACTGGCTCGCCAGCATCGACAATTCGGTTTGAATCTCGCGAAAACGATTTTTATCTTTTGGCGACAGCTCGGCACCGGACAAACGAAAATCGCGCAGCGTATTTTCGATGATCTTGCGCTGCGCCGGCGACAGCTGCTGGAACTCGGGACCGTTAGCAATCGCGCGATACGCTCGGTACAGGCGCTCGTCTTGCGCCAATTCGGTCGAGTAATCGGTGATACGCGGCACGGCGGCGTTGTAAGCGCTACGCAAAGCCTCGTTATTGACGACGGAATTTAGATGGACCACCGGCGACCACACACGCTGCAGTCGTTCCTGCATGTCCTCCATTGGCCCAGCGAAGTTGGCCCAGGTGTAGGACGAGTTGGCGGACAGCAGCCGTTCGCGTTCGCGCCGATTTTCGGCGAGCAGTTGATCCAACGCCGGACCAACATGTTCGGGAAGAATCGCGCTGAAGCGCGGCAGACCGGAAATATCGAGTAAAGGGTTGGTAGTGTGTGAGCGTTCCATAGCAGAGGAATAAGCATGCGAAACCGCGGTGCGAGTAATGTAGCATGCCTTCGTCGTCGTTAGATAAGCCGGAGCTGCCGTCCATGGCGGAACATAATCGCCCTAAAGATACCCCGGCCCGTACTTCCGTGTACGGGCGTTCGCCGGGCGAAGACACGTTAAGTGTCTTCGCTACTGACCCGGCTCACCCCTACGACGCGCTGACACCGGAGACCATTCTCGACGCGGTTGAAACCTTTGGCGATCGCTGCACCGGCGCGCTACTGGCGCTGAACAGCTACGAAAATCGCGTGTATCGCGTGAATGTCGACGACGGCGAGCCGGTGGTCGCCAAATTTTATCGGCCGGGCCGCTGGACCGACGCGGCGATTCTCGAAGAGCACGCCTTCGCCCAACTATTGGCCGATCATGAGATCCCCGCCGTCGCACCGTTGATACACACTGACGGCCGCACGCTGCACGAGCATGCCGGCTTTCGCTTCGCGCTATTTCCGTGGGCCCGCGGACGCACGCCTGAGCTTAACACCGCCGATGATCGCAAACTGCTCGGCCGCTACATGGGCCGGTTGCATTTAATCGGCCAGGCCGAACCGTTCCAACATCGGCCGCGGTTGACGGTCGAGGAGTACGGTCGCAAGTCGGTCGCGTTATTGGCGCAAACCGCGTTTATTCCGGACGAGCTGCGCGAGCCGTATTTCCGCGTGACCGAAATGCTACTGCCGATGCTCGACGAAATTTTCCGCGAAGTCGGCGATGTCGCCTGGATTCGATCGCACGGCGATTGCCATCTCGGCAATATTCTCTGGGGCGCTAACGGTCCGATCTTGGTCGACTTCGACGATTGCCTGGCGGCGCCGGCGATTCAAGATCTGTGGATGATGCTCGGTGCCGAGCGTGAGGAAATGGAATCGACGTTGGCCGATTACCTGAATGGCTACGTCGAGTTCCACGACTTCGATCCGACCGAGCTGCGTTTGATCGAGCCGCTGCGGACCTTACGCATGCTGCGCTACGGCGCTTGGCTCGCGAGCCGCTGGGACGATCCGGCGTTTCCGCGCAGCTTCCCGTGGTTCGCCGCGCGCCGCTATTGGGAAGAACAAATTTTGGCGCTTAAGCAGCAGCTGGCGGCGCTGAGCGAACCGCCGTTGATTTGGCGTCTGGTCTAAGACGTCAACGAGACGAGCGTGTAGCAATCGTTTGCAGGTACTCGGCTTCGAGCATCATCGTGCCGTCGGTAGCGCGGTTATAACGGTTGAATACGGCGGCGAGGTCCCGGTGCAAATCGGTCTGCGTTTGCGCGTCGCTCTTTTCCAGTGCCCACCGCGTCGGACCGAAGTACGCGCGAAAGACATCGACCGCATGATCGGTCGAGCGATAGTACTCGAACAGCGATCGCCGTTCGTGCTGCATTGAGCTGACGCCGGCCCGCAGTAATTCATCGAGCCCTACCGCTGTGCCCCAACGAATCGCCGGCTTGACCTCAGGCGGCGCCGGCAAATACCGCGCGTGCACTGTGAAGAATTCGCCGCCGAACGCTTCCGGCATCCAACAGACCAAACCGATTTTCCCACCCGGCCGGCAGACGCGCAGCAGCTCGCGGGCGGCACGTTCCTGATCCGGCGCGAACATCACGCCAAACACCGATAGCACCACGTCGAAGCTGGCATCGGCAAACGGCAGCGCCTGCGCATCAGCCACACGAAAATCGACCGTCACTCCTTCCGCCGCCGCGCGCGCTTTGGCGCGTTCGAGGAGCGCCGGCACGTAGTCGATCCCCGTCACCTCGCAGTAACGCCGCGCCGCGCTCAGCGCGGTGTTGCCGCTGCCGCAGGCGACGTCCAACACGCGCTGCCCGGCATGCAGATCGAGTGCCGTACACAACGCATCGCTCGCCGACATCATTTGGCGTGCGATCTCGTGATAGTCGCCGGTCGCCCACATCGCTTGCTGGCGTTCGGTAATCGCTCGATAGTCGGTCGGTGTCGTTGCCATATTGCCTCTTCGGTCGTCCCTTCACCTTAAAGAACTATCATTAAATATTCTTCCGGCGGGAGCTAGCTTCTTAAAGATACCGTGGCGAAGCGCTCCATCAAACTGAAGCAAGAATGTGACGGACGATAAAACAGGCAAGCAGCCGAAGAATTTATCGGATGAAAACACGGGAGAGCCGGCGACGTACTTTGCCAGCCAGAACGGTCTGATAGTTAAACGCCAACGGAAATTTTCTTAGAAATCGGCCGGCTAGCGTCGCTAACCGGCCGATGCATTCTGCTATTTAATGACTTTCCCGCCCTTCTCTTCGCATTCTTTGGTGGACTTCGCGTTTACCCAACCGTGGCCTTTGCAGGTGTTCTGACCCTTACAAGCGTTGGACGCCGTCTTACATTCGGATGTTCCTTTGCAGCTATTGATGCCGGAACATTTGACCTTCGCGCTGGCGGCATGAGCGACGGTCGTCGTCGTAACACCGACGGCGAACAACAGTGCCGCCGTCGTCGCAATCGCCACGCCTGATCTGATCTTCATCAAAGTCTCCTTGTCGTTGGTTGAAGGTGAGAACAACTCCTGATTACAGCTTGACCTCGATCTCCAGGCGCATATTCGGACGCGACGTGCATTCCACTCCGTCTTGCGGGTAAGAACCAAGGTCGAACGTGGCGATTTCGCTTAAGCTAACAATATAGTGCGAGTCAGCGGCAATTCCTTAACACTAGTACAAAAAATCGGGCGCAATGGTAAGAACCGCTGGATGGGATTATGGACCGGCGAAAATTAGGGGGTGCTTAGGGAAGGTGCTGCGCCCGCCAAGGCGAATAAGGGGCTTTTTATTTCTTGCGGTGGCTTTAAAGTAGACGACCTTACTTAAACCAACGTCGACGCTCCATGGCTATTCAACCCTTCAAAAACATTCGGCCGGCAATCGCCGAAACCGCCTTCGTACACGAATCCGCCGCGATAATCGGCGACGTCGTCATCGGCGACGACGCTTCGATCTGGCCACAGTGCTCGGTCCGCGGCGACGTCAATTACATCCGCATCGGTGCACGCACCAATATTCAAGACGGTGCCGTTATCCACGTTACCAGCCCGCACCCCTATGCGCCCCAGGGAACACCGACGGTGATCGGCGATGACGTTACGGTCGGTCATCAATGCATCTTGCATGCATGCACGGTCGAAGACCTGTGCCTGATCGGCATGGGCTCGGCGATTCTCGACGGCGCGATTTTGCGCAAAGGGGTACTGCTCGGCGCCGGTTCGCTCGTGACCGAAGGCAAAGAGCTCGAAGGCGGTTACTTATGGGTCGGACGGCCGGCGCGACGCATGCGCGAGTTGACGGAGCAGGAAAAAGCCTGGTTCGCGAAGTCGGCCAAGCACTATGTGGATTTGAAGAACAATTACCTGAAGTAATCAGGCGTTGTTTCGGAGAAGCGCGATTACCGCCGGCGTCTGCGGTCTTACGCCACGCCAGATGAAATACGACTCCGCCGCCTGCTCCACTAACATACCCAACCCGTCGCTGACGCGCTCGGCGCCATGCAGCGACGCCCACTCCATGAATCGTGTCGGCTTGTCGCCGTACATCATGTCGTAAGCGAGCGCGTCGCGCGCAAACAGCGTTGCCGGCAAATTCGGCACCTCACCCTGCAAGCTCGCACTAGTACCGTTAATGACGATATCGAAGTGCTTACCGCGTAGATCGTCGAAACTACAGCCGTCGACTTGACCATGACCGGCGAACACGTCGGCAAGCTCGCGCGCTTTCACCACGGTACGGTTGGCGATCACGATGCGGGCGGGATGATGTTTCAGTAACGGCCCAAGCACGCCGCGGCCGGCGCCGCCGGCACCAAGTAGCAGAATCTGCTTACCCTTCAGCGCGACGTTTAGATTTTTTTCGATGTCATGGACCAGGCCGGCACCATCGGTATTGTCGCCGAAGATCTGGCCGGCACCGTCGAACTTAAGCGTGTTCACGGCGCCGGCGAGCTTGGCGCGATCGCTCAAATGCTCGGCCAAACGAAATGCGTCGAGCTTGAACGGTACCGTGATGTTGAGGCCTTTGCCGCCAACCGCCTGAAATTGCGCCACTGCTTGCGGCAAGCCGCCAACATCGACTTGAATCGCCGTGTACTCGAGATGGTGGCGGAATTGGTGCGCGAACTGTGCGTGGATTGCCGGCGACTTACTGTGCGCCACGGGGTTACCCATAACCGCGTAACGGTCCCGGCGTTCGAAATCGAAAGGATCGGTCATACGGCTAGTGTAACGCGCCGCGCGCCGAAGCGAGATGGCTTAACGAAAAACGGCCGAGGCGAACTTGCGCCTCGGCCGTTGTCGGAAAAAACGACTAAGCGATGCGCGCCGACGGTGCCGGCGCAATCGGGATAACACGCGCGCGATCCATCTCGCGCGGTACCGAGGTCGACAGATCGAGCAGCGGATCGAGCGACTCGCAGAACGTGGCCGATAGCCGCATCCAGTTGTCGATCTGCGCCGCGGCCAGCGTGTAGGTGTCGACTTCTGAGTGGGCGCGGAACGTATCCAGACCGATCAATGCGGCTTGTAGCGTCGATGCCAAATCCGGCCGATCGGGCACGGCTTCCTGCATCAAATTCGGCAATACACTGAGCTCGGCATCGACGATCTTGCGCGTTGTCACATGCAATACCGATTTTGCCGTCAGCCGCAGAATCGCTTCGAGGCATTCCAACGCTTCGTGGTATTTGTGCTCAATCGCGAAGTTGTTGCGGCAATCGCGCTCGTACGCGGCTTCGAAGAAGAACGCCGACACTTGCTCTTGATTGGCACCGCCGCACTCGCCGCCGCCGAGCTGCAACACCTTGAAGGCGCCCTGCTCGCCGTGGTCGGATAACAGCGACGGGACATCGGCTTCTTCGACCTTGGCCAAATCGACCAACAGCGTTTCGAAATAATCCGCGCCCATGCGCCGGCTCCACGAGAAGAACGTCTCGTTGGCGCTGCGCGCCGTCTGGAATTTATCCTTGATGCGCTGCACCGCTTCGACCACGCGCGTCGCCGGAATTTCCGGGCCGTCGAACGTGAACGCGCCGCCGGCCATGCCGTTGCCGCCGAGTTGCAACACATAATGCGGAATTAATTTACCGAACAAACGGCGGCCTTCGCCATAGAGGCCGATATCGCCGGTATCCGGTTGGGCACAGCTGTTATGGCAACCGCTGACGCGCACACGCAGATCGAGCGGACCGCCGTTGACCAGTTGACCGACGATTTTCGACGAGGTGATGCCAAGCTTGCAGGTCGAGGTGCCGGGGCAAGCGACGACGTCGTCGCCGATCTGCGGTTCGCCGAGCGCGAGCGGTTTCAAGCCAGCGCGCAACCGCGGGATAGTCGCCTCGGGCACGTTCAGGATCATGAGGTTCTGATCTTGCGTCGCGCGAATTTCGTCGAGGCCTTCGCGCTCCATCAATGCGGCAATACCGCGCAGCTGTTCAGGCGTGAGGTCGCCGATGGGAGCGGCGATCGGAAATACGAACAATCCTTTTTGCTTCTGCGCGATCACTTTGCGCGGCGCACCGGCGCCGCAAACCGGGCCGTCGGTGCCGGTTTTCCAATCGCCCTTCGGATAGTCCTGATGCTCGAACGCCGATTTCGTGCGCGCGAATTCTTCGCGATACTTTTCGAGGAAGCCCTCTTTGCCGAATTTGTCGACCAGGAACTTGATGCGCGCTTTGGCGCGGCGCTTACGATCGGAGTAACGATGGTGCAACGCGATCACGGCCTCGATGCACGGCAGCAGGTCTTGTTCGCTCAGGAACGGCTCGACGACGATCGCTTCGTGCGGCTTGTGGCCTAACCCACCACCGGCCAGCACTTTCAGACCAAACTTGCCGTCTTGCTTGACCGCCACTACGCCGAGGTCATGCATCATCGCCTGCGCGCAATCGGACTCGCAGCCGGAGAAGCTCATCTTAAATTTGCGTGGCAGGTGCTGCGTCAGCGGATGCCGCAAGAAACGCTTCACCGTGCCTTCGAGATGCGTGGTGATGTCGACATGCTCACGCGGGCAGACGCCGGCCATCGGGCAGGCGGTGATATTGCGCACCGTATTGCCGCAGGCTTCGCGCGTGGTCAGCTCGTAGCCGGCCAGGTGACGCAGCAATGCCGGCGTATTTTCGGTCGGGACGTAATGCAGTTGGATATCTTGGCGCGTGGAGATGTGCGCGATCTTGTGATTGGCGTACTTCTCGGTCACTTCGGCGACGGCGATCAACTGCTGACGAGTGATACGCCCGCCCGGCAACTTGATGCGCACCATATGAACGCCGGTCTGCCGTTGGCCGTATACCCCTTGTTGCAGGCGAAAAGCCGTAAAGCGTTCGGGGTCTAACTCACCGCGAAGGAAGGTGTTAACCGTTTCTTCGAACCGGTCGAGCTCTGTCGGTTCGGTCAGATTCCAGCGTGAATCCATAACTCTATGCACCGTAATAAATAGGGGAATGGGCCGTGTGGCGGGTTTTATAACTTTGAAACTCTAGCAATGGTCGCTGCTATATTAAAGAATAATGCAGTATATTTTTATACTATTTATTTATATCACGATGAAATTACAGCAACTTAGATACATCTGTGAAGTCGCTCGCTGCGGGCTCAATGTCACCGACGCGGCCGCCAACCTTTATACCTCACAGCCGGGAATCAGCAAGCAAATCCGGTTGTTGGAAGAGGAACTCGGCGTGCTGATCTTCAAACGCAGCGGCAAGCACTTTGTCGACATCACCCCGGCCGGCCGCGCCATTATAAAGCGGGCCGAGCAAGTTTTACTGGATGTCCGGAATATTAAGGAGTTATCACAGGAATTCGCCGACCAAAACCGCGGTAGCCTGTCGATCGCCACGACCCACACGCAAGCCTGCTACGCGTTGCCGCCGACGATCCAGACGTTCCGCGGCCGCTATCCCGACGTCAGCTTACACATTCACCAGGGCACGCCGATGCAGATCGCCGAGCAAGCGGCGCGCGGCGAAGTCGATTTCTCAATCGCGACCGAGGCGCTGGAACTGTTCGAAGACCTAGTCACGTTGCCGTGCTATCACTGGAACCGCTGCATCGTCGCCCCCGTCGGTCATCCGCTCCTGGGCGAGCCAGTAACGCTTGAAACCCTGGCCAAGTATCCGCTGGTCACCTATGTCTACGGCTTTACCGGGCGCTCCAAGCTCGACCAGGCATTTGCCGATAAGGGGCTGACGCCGAACGTTGTGTTCACTGCCACCGACTCCACCACCCTCAAGACCTATGCCCGTCTCGGCGTTGGCGTCGGCATTATGGCCAAGATGGCGTACGACCCGGCGATAGACAAAGACCTCGGCATGGTCGACGCATCGCCGCTGTTCGAGAGCAGCACCTCGCACATCGCCTTCCGTCGCGGCGTGGTGCTGCGGCGTTACATGTACGACTTCATCCAATGGTTTGCACCGCATCTCACGCGCGAGTTGGTCGACGCGGCGATGGAAATGGAAACGCAGCAGGAACGCGACCGGATGTTCGCCGCCAAACTCCCGGAATTGCCGGTACGCTGACGCTTACGACTGGCTGAGCGGCGTGCGGAACATGAAGTAAACCGCGCCCACTAAACATAACGCCGCCCACAGAAAATCGAGCCGCAGCGGTTGCTTCATGTACAAGACGGCGAATGGTACAAACACCGTCAGCGCAATGACTTCCTGAATAATCTTCAACTGCCCAAGATCGAACTGGCCGTAACCGGCGCGGTTAGCCGGCACCTGCAGTAAATATTCGAACAGGGCGATACCCCAGCTCACCAGCGCAGCGACGATCCACGGCTTATCACGCATATCTTTCAGATGCGCGTACCAAGCGAACGTCATGAAGACATTGGAAAGCGACAGCAACACTATTGTTTTCATCGCTTGCTACTCCCGACGCAGCTGCGGGCCAATCTCTTCCTGCACCGCCACCCGCAGGTCGTTCAACCGGCCGTGGAAGAAATGCCCGACCTCCGGAAACTCGCGTACGGTCGGTTTCGATTCGAGTCGATCGATCCATTTTTTTAGGTCGGCGGCCGGCGTGATGTCATCCTCCTCGCCTTGGAGAATCAACAACGGCACGCGCGGTTCTGGCGGTGGGCCGAGCTCACGATAAACGCCGACGGCCGGCGCGACCAGAATCAAACGCGTCACCGGAAAACGTTCGGCCGCGCACAACGCCACGAATCCACCGAAGGAAAAGCCGGCCAACCAGATTTCATCATTCGGCCGAACAGAACGCACCCAGGCGAGCACGGCCAACGCGTCCTCGGTCTCCCCCGGACCTTGCGTATACTCGCCGACGCTGGCGCCGACACCACGAAAATTGAAACGAACCGTACGCGCGCCAAGATCGCCGAAGGCCCGCGCCAACGTATGCACAACTTTGTTGTGCATGGTCCCGCCATCGCGCGAATTAGGATGACAAATGATCGCGGTGGTCGCTAGCGGATCGACCGGACACGCGGTCAAAACTTCGAGCGCACCGACAGGGCCGGGCAAGAGCAATGGCGAGTTACACGGAAAATCAACTGTCATACTAGATCAGCACCGTGACGATGTAAGCGACATAGCAAGCACCGTTGAACAACATATGATACGGCCGCAACGTGCCGCGCGCGGTCATCAGCAGCAACCAAAGACTGGCGCACAACGTTAACACGAGCACTGCCAACACTTCCGGCCGCGCCTCCCACGGCGTCAGAAATATTCCCAACGCCGGTAACAAGCTACCTTGAAACACCATCGCGCCGGTGACGTTACCGAATGCCAGCGTATCTTTACCGCGGCGTATCCATAGGACGCTGTTTACCTTCTCCGGTAACTCGGTCGCTAACGGAATAATCAACAACGATAGCGTTAGCGCGGTAATGCCAAGCGTCGCCGAAAGATTCTCGACACCACGCACAAAACCATGCGCGCCGCCGACAATGCCGGCCAATCCTAACAACAGTTGCAACAACTCCACCGGCAACGAACTAGGTGCACCGGTACGACCGAACGCGCGCAGCAACAACAGCGGCTGACCGGCCTCGGTGCCATGACCGTCGGCAACGAGCTTAGCGGAGGCACGCACCGTCAGCAGTAAATAAAAAAGGTAGAGTCCGATCAACGACAGCGCAATGGCGGCGCGCGTCAGTCGCATTTCATGCGGCACGAAAATGGTCGCCGCCGATAACGAGAATACGGCGACGAACCAAGTAAGATCGCGCCGCAATCCACTGTGCTCCGGATGGAAATGTCCCGCCCAACCGCGCCGGAACGCGGCAAACAAGCCCATCAGCAACATAGCGACTGTCGACAACATCAACGGTGCGCCAAGAATGGCGCCGACGCCGACTTGCTCGCGTACATCCTGCGTGGCCGCGGTCGACAAGACAGCGACTATCGGCACCATCGCCTCCGGCATCGCCGTACCGACGGCAGCGAAGACCGAGCCGGTTACACCTTCAGAAATTTTAAAGCGCGCGCCGACGTGTTCGAGACCATTGGTAAAAGCTTCAGCGCTGATAAGAATCAGCAGTAACGAACCGAGCAGTAGGAGGAACGTCATCGAGCAGCACTCACTTCGGTGGGCGCGTCTCCACGAACGTCGGCCGTGCGCTCAGCGGCATTAGCCACTCGGCCAAACGCGGGTGTCGACTGCGCCAATCATGCGGATAACGGAAGTCGACATATTCGAGCGCGACCGCCAGTGCGATGTCGGCCATCGTTAAGCGATCATCGATGAGAAACGGGTTAGCTAAATTCTTTTCGGCGAACGCCAAGGCCCGGACGATCTTTTGTTCGCGGCGCTGCTGCGCTTCCGCCGATTGCTGCGCCGTCGGCCGCCGCAACTCCATTAAGCGCGCCACCGTCATATCGAGTAAGCCATCCGCCAATGCCATCCAGCGCAACGCCGCCCAGCGCGATTCGCCGGTAGCGGCGATGAGTGCCGGCGCTTTAAGCGTGTCGAGATACTCGACGATCACCGGCGAATCGAACAACGTCACGCCGTCGTCGCGCACCAATACCGGCACCAAACCCAGCGGATTGTGCTGCGGCACCACGCTGTCTGCAGCGTGCGGATCAGCGACGACGAGCTCGCATGACAATTGTTTTTCGAGGATCAGAATGCGGACCTTACGGGCATAGGGCGACGTCAGTGAGCCGAAAATTTTCATTGTTCTATCCGTAGTAATCGAGCGCCAAGCCAATGAACACCGCCGCGCCGAACCAATGGTTATTGAGAAAGGCTTTGAAACAGTTGTCGCGCGTACCGCTGCGCAACAGCGCTTGCTCATACACCGCCAGTCCAGCGGCGACGGCAAGACCTGCATAATACAGCAGCCCTCTCTCACTCATGACTCCGGCCAACGCCAATAACATCAATGTACCGACATGAAAAACACCAATCAATGCGCGGTCGTATCGCCCGAATAAAATCGCCGTCGATTTCACGCCGACACGAAGATCGTCCTCACGATCGACGATGGCATACGCGGTGTCGTAGGCAACGCTCCAGCAGACATTCGCCGCGAACAGCACCCACGCTAACGTCGGCACCGATCCGGTCTGTGCCGCGAACGCCATCGGAATGGACCAGCCAAAAGCGGCACCGAGATAAAACTGCGGTAGATGCGTATAGCGCTTGAGGAACGGATAGGTGGCGGCGAGAAAGGCGCCGGCGACCGACAACAAAATCGTCAGTCGATTAAGCGTCAACACCGACGCGAATGCGATCAGGCAAAGCACGACGAATAGCGCCAGCGCCTCGCGCGGGCGGACGCGGCCGGCAGCGATCGGTCGATCGCGCGTGCGCTCGACATGCGGATCGAACTCGCGATCGGCGTAGTCGTTGATAACGCAACCGGCCGAGCGCATGAGCACGACACCGACGACGAACACGAACAAGACCTGGCCGTCCGGTCGCCCTTGCGCGGCGAACCAAAGTCCCCACAGCATCGCCCACAGCAACAAGAAAATGCCGATCGGCCGATGCAATCGCATCAACTGCGCGTAGTCCTTGAGACGTTCGTTCAGTTGCATGACAGCGGAAACGAACCGACCGCCGGCAAGAAAACCTCGCTGACCAACAGCGGTTTGCCTTTCAGCGTGAATTGCGCCCGCCGCGCCCACACTTCCGCTGGCCGTTCGGACAACAAAGCGGTCGCCTGTTCATACAAACGATCGTTAGGTAATGCGCGCGCCACTTCGATCTCGCTGCGTGCGACCGAGGGATCGGCAAACAGCACAGCACCGAGCGAACGCGATCCCAGCCAGTGCAGGCGCCGCTCGCTGCCGGTCAGCGTACTCGCCGGAATTATCGTGCGTGCATAAACCCACGGCCGGCCGTTACAAACGAGCTTCACTTCGCGCAGCACGGCATAGGCGTCCGGCCGCAAGCCGAGCCGTAACGCTTCGTTGCGCATCGGTCGCGCCCATGCTTGGCGCAACACCACGACGCTAAATTCGCCGCCGCAAGCGGCGATGATTCGCTGCGTCAGCGAACCGGTATCGAGCAACCACGGCCGCAAATGCGCTGGCACGTACGCGCGCGAAACGCGACGATGCGGACGCCACAACGGCTCTTTGAGATTCTTGGATGAGGCGTGCACGACTTCTAATCGATGGTGAAGAGAAACGATGCTAACAAAAAGTCACCGGAGGGTGGGCAGTGCTTTTCAGCCCGCCCCACATTTTTCTATCAAACCGCGCCGTATTCCTCGCGCTGTCCGAGCCAACGGCGAATGATCGGCTCTACCCGCTCCGGATAGCGCTCGAGCAGCACGTCAGCGGCCCGCTGGACACCGGGCAACAATGCCCGATCGCGGGCAATATCGGCGATGTGAAACGCGGCGGCGCCGGTCTGGCGCGTGCCGAGCAATTCGCCGGGACCGCGCATTTCCAGATCGCGGCTGGCGATTTCGAAGCCATCGCTGGTTTCGCGCAACGCGGCGATACGCGCGTGCGCCACATCGGACAGCGGCGGCTGATACAACAACACGCAACTACTCTGCGCCGCACCGCGACCGACGCGGCCACGCAATTGATGCAGCTGCGATAATCCTAAGCGCTCGGCATTCTCGACAATCATGAGCGATGCGTTCGGCACGTCGACGCCGACTTCGATGACGGTGGTCGCCACCAGCAAGTGCAGCTCGCCGCCTTTGAACGCGGTCATGATTTTTTCTTTGTCCGTCGCCCGCAATCGACCGTGCACCAAACCGACCTTGAGCTCGGGCAAGGCCGCTGCCAAGACTTGCGCCATGCTGGTCGCGGTTTCGAGATCGAGCACTTCCGATTCTTCGATCAGCGGACACACCCAATAAGCCTGGCGGCCGGCGGCGCACGCCTGGCGAATGCGCTGCACCACCTCCGGTCGGCGTGTCGCCGGAACAGCGACGGTGTCGATCGGCTTGCGGCCGGGCGGCAACTCGTCGATCACCGACACATCGAGATCGGCATACAAGCTCTGCGCCAACGTCCGCGGAATCGGGGTCGCGCTCATGATGAGCTGATGCGGCGCTAATCCTGCGTGATTCCCTTTGGCGCGCAACGCCAGACGTTGCTGCACGCCGAAGCGATGCTGCTCGTCGACGACGATCAAGCCTAAGCGCGCGAAACTGACTTCGCCTTGGAACAAGGCGTGCGTGCCGACGACCACGGCGGCGCGACCGCTGGCGACCGTCTCGACCATCTGCGTGCGCGCGCGACCGGTGACGCGGCCGGATAGCACGACCACGTCGATCCCGAGCGGCGTCAACCAAGCGCTCAAATTTTTTAGATGCTGCTCGGCGAGCAATTCGGTCGGCGCCATGAACGCCACCTGAAATCCGGCTTCGACCGCGAGCAACGCGGCGGCGGCGGCAACCACGGTCTTGCCCGAACCGACGTCGCCCTGCACCAACCGTTGCATCGGCGATTCGAGCGCGAGATCGCGAGCAATTTCCTGATACACGCGCTGCTGCGCATTCGTCAGCGTAAACGGCAATTGCGCCAGCAACCGTTCGACCAAAGCCCCACCGCCGGCAAGCGACGGCGCACGCTCGGCTTTGATGCGGTTGCGTACGCGCTTCAGACTCAAGTAGTAAGCCAGCAATTCCTCGAACGCGAGTCGCTGTTGCGCCGGATCGCGGCCGGCAAACAAGGCGGCGACATCGGCACCCGGCGGCGGGCGATGCACGTGCATAAGCGCGGCCGGCAGATTAGGCAAGCGCATCGGCGCAAGCAGTTCGTCCGGCAACCAATCGACGATCGGTTCGAGATAACGCTCAAGCGCCTGTTGCGCCAACCGCCGTAGCGTTCCTTGATTGACGCCGGCGGTGGCCGAGTACACCGGCGTCAGATGATCTTCCGGTTGCGGTACCGAATCGTCCGGCAACAGCGTGTACTCCGGATGCGTCATCTCGTAACCGGCCGGACCGAAACGCACGGCACCGAAACAACGCAACAGGCGTCCACGCGCGAGTTGCTCACGCTGTACGGTGTTGAAATAAAAGAAGCGCAGATGCAAATGACCGGTGCCATCATCGAGCCGGCAAACAAGCGCACGGCGACCGCGGAGCACGACGTCGGCCAGCTCGATACGGCCGGCGACCAATGCTTCGCGCCCCGGCCGCAGCGCACCGAGCGGCGTCAGACGCGTGCGGTCTTCGTAGCGATGCGGTAGATAGAACAGCACGTCCTGCACGGTGTGCAGACCGAGCTTGGCAATGCGCTCGGCCAGCTTCGGGCCGATGCCTTTCAATTCCGTGACGGAAGTTTTCGCGACGTCCATTTACCGTGATAGCCATCGAAGAGTTTCCCTCTCCCCTGGCGGGAGAGGGAACAAGGGAGAGGGGAAATAATAAATTTACTACGCCCCCTCTCCCCTTTCCCCTCTCCCGCAAGGGGAGAGGGGGACGCTACGTTTCACTTAAACGGGTGACTTAACGTTTCTTGCTCTTCTTTTTGGCCTTAACGCTTTTGCTTTTTGCTTTCGCCTTGCGCTTCGCCGTCGGCGCCGAACGCGCGGCGCTGACGAGCACCGCGTCCATCTCGACCGGCACACCCTTCGGCAACGCCGCAACACCGACGGCGGCGCGCGCCGGATACGGCTCTGGGAAATATTGCGCCATCACTTCGTTCACCAACGGAAAGTTGGCGAGGTCGGTTAAGTAAACGTTGAGCTTGACGATGTCGCTGAGGTCGCTGCCGGCAGCGCGAGCAACGGCTTTCAAGTTCTCGAACACACGCGTGATCTGCGCGCGCATGTCACCGGATTCGAGCTCCATGGTCTCGGGTACCAGCGGGATCTGGCCGGAGAGATAAACCGTATCACCGACACGGATCGCCTGGGAATAGGTACCAATGGCTTTAGGCGCGGCAGGGGTCGCGATGACTTTCTTCGACATGGGACTTCCTTCGTTGGTTAGGATTAAGCTTTTTTGCGGTTGATGCGCACGACCGAATCGAGCGAGCGCAGCCGGCGCATGATACTCGCCAAGTGCACACGATCTTTGACCTCGACCGTGAATTCCATCGTCGTGTACTTACCGTCGCGGTCATCGAACGTAACGGTATCGATGTTCGCGTCTTGCTCGGCAATAGCAGCGGCGACCGAGGCGAGCACGCCGCGTTGATTGCGCACATCGAGTCGGATCGACACCGGGAAGACACTTTCGATGTGCTCTTCCCAGCGAACGTCGATCCATTGCTGCGGTTGCTTGCGGAATTTGCTTAAGTTGCGGCAATCCTCGGTGTGAATGACGATGCCGCGACCGGCGGACAGAAAGCCGAGAATGGGGTCGCCCGGGATCGGCCGGCAACATCGTCCGTACGTTACGACCACACCTTCGGTACCGCGAATCGCCAACGCCGGCGTCTTGTCGCCGCTGCCTTTTAGTAGCGAACGGAAGCGGCGTGTCAGCGCGAAGCCGGATTCTTCAGTTTCTGGTGTCGGCACCAGCTGGCGGGCGACAACCGCCGCCACGCGATTGCCGAGGCCAATATCGTGCAGCAATTGATTCCAGTTAGCGAGTTTAAGACTGGCGATCAAGCGATCGCGTTGGGCGTTGGTCACAGTCGCGACATCGACACCGGCGTCTTGTAAGGCGCGCTCGAGTAACCGCGTGCCGAGCTCGACGGCGCCGCCGAACTGGCGGCCTTTGAGGAAGCTGCGGATATGCGCACGCGCCTTGCCGGTGACGACGTAATCGAGCCATGACGGATTCGGACAGCTGGCATCGGACGTGAGAATTTCGACGTGGTCGCCGTTCTTCAGCGTGGTCCGCAGCGGCACTTGCTCGTGGTTCACCTTGGCGCCGACGCAGCGGTTGCCGATATCAGTGTGCACGTCGTAGGCGAAATCGATAACCGTCGCGCCGCGCGGCAACTTCTTAATGTCGCCGTGCGGTGTGAACACGTAGACCTCGTCCGGAAACAGATCGATCTTGAGATGCTCGAGGAACTCGTGCGAGTTGCCGGCCTTCTGCTGGATCTCGAGCAGCTCCTTCAACCACAGCAGCGCGCGCTCGCGCATGCTGTCGCCGCCGGGCTCGCCGCTCTTGTAGAGCCAGTGCGAGGCGACGCCGGCGTCGGCGACGCGGTGCATCTCTCGCGTGCGGATTTGCAACTCGATCGACACGCCGAACGGGCCGAACACAACGGTATGTAGCGATTGATAACCGTTGGTCTTGGGGATGGCGATGTAATCTTTGAAGCGGCCGGGAATCGGCTTGTACAAACTGTGCAACATGCCGAGCACGCGATAACAGGTGTCGGCTCGATCGACGATGATGCGGAACCCATAGACGTCGTACACCTGATCGAACGGCAGTTTCTTCTGCTGCATCTTTTTATAGATGCTGTAAACGTTCTTCTCGCGGCCGCTGACTTCGGCAGTGACACCCTCTTGTTCGAGCTGCATCGTGATCGCCGTGCGCATCTTCTCGACAATTGCCTTGCGATTGGCGCGGCGTTTGCGGATTTGCTCGTTCAAGATGCGATAACGCAGCGGAAAGAGCGTCGCCATCGCTAGGTCTTCGAGCTCGGTCGACCACTGGCGTACGCCGAGGCGATTGGCAATCGGTGCGTAGATATCGAGCGTCTCGCGCGCGATTGCGCGTTGGCGCTCGGGCGCTAAGAAACCGAGCGTGCGCATGTTATGCAGCCGGTCGGCGAGCTTGATGAGGATGACGCGGATGTCGCTCGCCATCGCCAGCAGCATCTTGCGGAAATTTTCCGCCTGCGCTTCTTCCTGACTCTGGAACTCGATGCGAGTGATCTTGGAAACGCCGTCGACTAACTCGGCGACGTCTTTGCCGAACATCTCGGCAATCAGCTCCTTCGCTGTCTTCGTGTCTTCAATGACGTCGTGCAGGATCGCAGCGATGATGCTCTTCGCGTCCATATGCATGGACGCCAGCATGTGCGCGACTTCGAGCGGATGGGAAATGTACGGCTCGCCGCTGACACGACACTGACCTTCGTGCGCGTTAGCGCCGAATTGGTAGGCCGCCGTGACGTCGGCAATGTCCTTTGGATCTAAATAGGTTTTGAGCAACGCGCAGAGATCGGCGATCTCGAAGCGCGTGGGTGCAACTCGGGCGGCGGCACGTTCGCCGCGCCGCCGAGGCTCGGCCGCGGCATTGCGGGCTGGAGCCTCCACCACGTCATTGCGCGGCGGTGTCTCCCGGCTCGGCAGGGATGCCGATCGCCGGTGTTTGTTGGGATGAATCGTCATCTACCTCAAATCCGACCTGTGGGCTGTCTTCGTCCAGAATCGAATTGGTCACGAACCCGCCGGCGATCTCACGCAACGCCAACACTGTCGGCTTGTCGTTCTCTTTCGGCACACACGGCTCCGCGCCGATGCCCAATTGGCGCGCGCGCTTGGCGGCGACCAACACCAATTGAAAGCGGTTCTCTACGTTTTCCAGGCAATCTTCTACCGTAATGCGGGCCATGCGTAACCTCACTCACTTAACTTTAAATAATGATGGAAACCGGCGAGGGAGAAAGGCGCGGCTCCAAAGGAACGGCTATCTTACTGGCCGGTTGGCCTTATTTCTAGGGAATTCCGGGATCGACCGTGCAACGAACCGGCGCGACGGTCTTTAAGCCTTCAGCAAGGCATTAATATCCACGGTGAGCGGTCGGCACGCCTTCGGATTACCGCGGACAATCGCCTCGATATCCGCCAGCGCTTCAGCAAATTCGTCGTTTACAACGACATGTTCGAACTCATGATAATGGCTCATTTCATCGACCGCTGCTTGCATACGCCGGGCGATAACCTCGGGGCTGTCTTGGCCACGGTCCTTTAACCGCTTCTCCAAGACCGCACGCGACGGCGGCAGGATAAAAACGGTGACTGCCGACGGGTACGCGCGCTTGATGGCACGCGCACCCTGCCAGTCGATGTCGAAGATCACGCCCTTACCGCTCGCCAGCATGTCGTCGACGAACCTCCGCGTGGTGCCGTAGCGATTGCCGAAGACCGTGGCGTGCTCGAGAAATGCGCCGGCCGTGGCCATGGCCTCGAACTCGCTGGGGCTGACGAAGTAGTAATCGACGCCGTGCTGCTCGCCCGGACGTTTCGGCCGCGTGGTGTGCGAAATGGAATGCGTCAAATTCGGCACACGCTCGACCAACGCGTCGGCCAGACTGGTTTTACCAGTGCCGGAAGCGGCGGACAGAACGATAAGTCTTGGTGGTTGCACAGGCCGCGCATTAGAGCGGAAAAGCCGCTCTCTCGACAAGGTGCTTATGCCAAAGATAGCACTGGATACGCCGGAAACCCCGGCGCTGGCGTCGGAAAACCGACGGGCAAATTATTCGATGTTCTGCACTTGCTCGCGCATCTGCTCGATCAACACCTTAAGCTCGACGGCGGCATTGGTCTGGCGCAGATCGACTGACTTCGAAGCGAGCGTATTGGCTTCGCGATTCAGCTCTTGCATCAAGAAATCGAGCCGGCGGCCGACTTGGCCCTTGCCGCCTAGCACCCGCTGCACTTCGGCAACGTGGGCATTCAGACGGTCGACCTCTTCGGCGACGTCGCTACGCGTGGCGTGCAATACCATCTCTTGCTCCAAGCGCGTGGTGTCCAGCTGGTTACGGATTTCGCCGAGCCGAGCTTCCAGTCGCGTCCGATAATCGGCGGCGATCTCAGGCAACAACGTTGCCAAGCGGCCAAGAATATCGCCGATCGTCCGTAGCCGATCTTCCAGCATGCCGCGCAGACGGGTGCCTTCGCGCATGCGCGTAGCGATCAACTCATCGAGCGTCGACCCGAGCAGCTCAAGCGCGGCGCGGCTGAGCGCTTCGGCATCGAGGCCGGGCGAGCGCAGCACGCCCGGCCAACGCAGCACATCTGTCACGGAAATCGGTGCCAGGCCGGCGGCAAGCGCATTGACATCGCGCGCGGCGGCCAATAGTTTGCGAGCGGCTTCGCTGTCGAGCGCGAGACCGGCAACGGATTCGCGTGGCTGAAACTTGAGCGTGACCTCGATCTTGCCGCGTTCCAAACGGGCGCCGATGGTCTCGCGGGCACCAGTTTCGATGGCGCGCAAGTCCTCGGGTAGACGCATGCTCACATCAAGATATCGGTGATTGACGGAACGCAACTCCCAAACGAGGCTACCGCCGGGTGTATCGGTGCCACGGCGGGCAAAAGCGGTCATGCTGAGTGTCATTGGTGGGTCGCTCGATAAAGTCGCGCGATGGTAAACGGAAACCGGCGACGGTAAAACCGAAAACGGCGGCGCCCGCGCGACTCTTATATATAATGAGGATAGGCCGGAGGGACCCCCGCGACCGGCCGATACAACATACGATTTCAATGGACAAAAGAATCGAACACGCCCTGCCCGCGGGCTACGCCCTTCGTCAATACCGCATCGAGCGTACGCTCGGCGGTGGTGGCTTTAGCATCGTTTATCTGGCGCAAGACACGCAGAACCAACGGCTCGTCGTCATCAAAGAATATCTGCCGAGCAATCAGGCCCGACGCGAAGGCGAAACGGTGGAAAGCCTGTCGGCCGAAGCCAACATCACCTTCAAGCAGGGCATCAAACGCTTCTTCGAAGAAGCCGCCTCGCTCGCCACGATCAATCATCCGAACATCGTCCGCGTTGTCGATTTCTTTCGCGACAACAACACGGTCTACCTCGTTATGGTGTACGAGGACGGCAAGGACTTGCGCTGGTACATCAAGCGCCACGGCGGACGGTTGTCAGAGAAATTCATTCGCACGGTGTTTCCACAGTTGCTGCTTGGCTTGCGCGAACTGCACGCCAACAACCTGCTGCATCTCGATATCAAGCCGGCGAACATCTTTTTGCGGCCCGGCGGTAAACCGTTGCTGCTCGACTTCGGCGCCGCCCAACCGGCGTACCGCGAAGGTCGGGTTCAAACCGCCCATACGCTGACGCTCGGCTACGCGCCGATCGAGCAACATCGGCGCGGTCATCTCGGTCCGTGGACCGATATCTACGCGCTCGGCGCATCGATGTGGAGCTGCATGGGCGGCCGCCCGCCGTACCCGTCGCTCGAGCGCGCCGAACGCGATAAGCAGAAATCGGCGGTACGCACATTTTCGCGCTACTACTCGAAGCAGCTACTGGAAATCGTCGACTGGTGCTTGAAGATGGACCAGATCGAACGTCCGCAAACCGCGCAGCAACTGCTCGACGTCTTCAATCAAACCTCGGAACCGGCGGCCGAATCGACTGAGCTCAGTCTGCTCGATCGACTCAAGCTGCCCTGGCGCAAGCGTCCATCCGAATGAAATATCAGGTCGCACAGTTTTCGGTCGTCGGTGGGCGATCGACTAACGAAGATTGCGTCGGCATCGCCGAGCGTCCGAACGCGGTGATCCTGGTGTTAGCCGACGGCCTCGGCGGTCATACCGGCGGCGAGCTTGCCTCGCAGACCGCGGTCGAGACGGTGCTCAAAGTTTTTCAGGGCGTTAAGCAAGCGCGGCTGCAAGATCCGTTTGCGTTCCTGGCGCTCACGTTGCTGCAGGCGCATCGGGCGATCGTCGCCCGCGCGCAAATGCATGTGCCACCGCTCGAAGCGCGCACGACTTGCGTCGTCTGCCTAGTGCAAGACGGCTACGCCTACTGGGCGCATGTCGGCGATAGCCGGCTGTATCATTTCCGGCGCGCGCGCATGCTGAAGCGCACCGAGGACCACACGCCGGTCGAAGAGCTACGTCGCGACGGCATCATCAGCGAAGAAGAGATGGCGAGCCATCCGCGCAAAAGCTATTTGCTGCGCTCGCTCGGCGGCAACGAAGACCCGCGCATCAGCCTCGGCGAAGAAACGCCGCTGCATACCGACGACATGCTGCTGCTGTGCTCGGATGGATTATGGGAAGCGCTCACCGCCGAACAAATACTCGTGCATCTCGAAGCGCCGAAGCTCGAAGACGGCGTCGAAGAAATGCTATTCGACGCGGAAAAACGCATGGGTCATCACTGCGACAATGTCACCGTCGCCTGCCTGCGCTGGGAAGACCGCGCCGTACGCGCCCTGCCGCGCCATACGCAACCGGCGTCGCAGATCGACAGCGCCCAACTCTATCGCGGTGCCGCCGCTAAGGTGGCCGCGCAACGTAACGCGCCGACACCCAAAGAAAAAAAACTGGAAGAAAGAAAGCCCGACACCAGCGCCAACGAGCAAACCTCGATCGAAAACCGTATCCAAGAACTCGAAGATTTCTTGCGGAAGTTCGAGCCGAAGTAGCTAGCCGTCCCGCATCAGCTCCGCCATCGTTTTCACACGGCGATAACCCGCCGGCACCTGGAACAAACGGTCCGACAGATTGCCGATGCGGACGTCGTGCACCTCGCCGACAGTACCGCCCCAGCTCTTGTCGCGAATCACCAAGCCAAGTTGTGGGTCGTACCATTGCGGAACGGTGGTACCGGCGGTGGTGTTACCGCACAACCACTTGACCGTGGGCCGCCCCAACATGACTTCTTCGCCGACCTTTTGCTTGGTGTCGAAATCCTCGCACGGCTGCCAATCGAGGGTGGTGGTGAAATCGACGGCGCCGCCGGGTTTAGTCGGCTTCGGATCTTTGAAGATCTCGGCACCAACGCCGTCGGCGTCGAGCGTGTCCTCGACGTAAGTCTTGGTGACCGGATTGAGCAGCCAACCTTTACCGAGCTTGAAGTTCACGATCATGACCCACTTCGTGTCGTCGAACTCTTGGCGCGTACCGATCTTCGATTGGTAAAGCAGCGCCACCCGCGTTCCCGAGCGACTTTTTTCCACGAAGCGCGCGGCAAATGTCGGTCCGTTCCATAGCGGCATCACGCTTTTACCGGTCTCGGTTTTCGGAGTCGCGGCGATTTTATTGACCGGTGCGGTGTCTTTGCTCGCTTCGGCCTGCTTCGGTTTGGCGACCGGTGCGGCCGGTTTCGCGGTAGGCGCGCTCGGTGGCGGCGCGGGCGGCGCCGTTGGTGGCGGCACCGGTGTCGTTACCGTCGGTGCGAGCGGCGTCAACTTCTTGTGCGCCAGCCAGTAACCGCCAACGCCAACGACGGCAACGACGACGACACTGGCGACGATTTTCATCGCCGTCGTCTTGATCACGGCGGTCTTAACAGCCGGGGCAGTGGTCCCGCTGCCCGGCAACGACGATGCCAGCAAGCGATCGAGTACCGCCGGCGCCGGCACGAGCGGCAGCGCCGCGAACAACTGTCGCGAACGCTTCATCTCCTCCATGTCATCGGTACAAACCGCGCAATCGGCCAGATGTTTGTCGACCACACGGATTTGCTCCGCCGGTAATTCTTGGTCGGCGTACGGCGCCAGCAACTCGCCGAGCGAAGCGCAACGTCGGCGCGCCGGCGCGACGCGCGCATACATCAGATAGGTGAAATCGGCCTCGAACTGTAATCGGGCGCGGTGCAAATTAACTTTGACATCGGAAATGCCGCGGCCAGTGACCGCAGCGATTTCTTCGATACTGAGATCCTCGCTATAACGCAGCAACATGAGCTCGCGGAACTTGGGGCGCATGAGCGAGATGGAATGCTCGATCTTGTCCTTCATGTCCTGGCGTTCGGCTTGTGCTTGCGGCGCTTCCAGCGGATCGTCCGGCAACTCATCGAGCGCGGCGTGTTCGTCGTCCGACAGCCGCTGCTCTTTTTTCCGCTTCCATTCGTCGTACAAGGTGTTGCGCGCGACCGTGAGCAGATACGCCCGCGGCTGCTCGACGCCGGCAAGCTTCGGATCGGCGAGCGCTTTGAGAAATGTCTGCTGGGTGACATCGAGCGCGAGATCGCGATCGAAGGTGAGCCGGACCACGTAGTTGTATACGTGGTCCTTGTGCTCACGGTAGAAATGCTCGAGCCTTCCCTTGGTCGTGCCGTCTGCCATGTGTACCTTTACTATTTTTGTTATTGCCCTAAATCGACCGCCGGCAAACTATCGCCCATCTCGGCGATCTGATCGCCGCGAGTGATGTTGTCGCCGGCGCCGAGCTGACCGCTCGCCGCCTGGCCCCAGCACTTGATGCGACCGTCGTCCAAGCGCGCACACGTATGCGAGAACCCGGCAACAACTTCCAGCGCCTTGAGATTCGAACCGACATTGACGGCGATGAGCGCGTCGCCCATCTCGTCCGGCGCATCGCCGACGCCGCTGCTGTCGTAGTAACTCCCGTAACCGAGTTGACCGATGCTGCCCTCGAGGCCCCAACATTTGAGCACACCGTTGTCGAGCAGCGCGCACTTGTGGTTGTTACCGACGATGAGATCGACCACGGTGCGGCCGGCGCCGAGACTGACCGGCGGCAAATTGTCGCCCATCTCGCCGGGAGCGTCACCCCGATCGGTCACGTCGCCGAGACCGAGCGCACCCCAGGCATTGTCGCCCCAACATTTGATCTGACCGTTGTCGAGCACGGCGCAACTGCTCTGACCGCCGAGCGCCATTTTCACGACGTGGCGGCCGGCACCGACGTCGAGCGCTGGCAGATTTGCCGGCACGGTTTGCGGCGTGTTGCCACGCAAGATCTTGTCGCCCAGGCCAAGCTGGCCGTTGCTGTTGAAACCCCAACATTTGACGTCGTCGTTATCGAGCCGGGCACAGTTGTGCGCCCAACCGGCATACAGACTAACGACGGTGCGATTGACGCCGAAGTCGAGGTAAGGGAGATGGTCGCCCATCTCGTCCGGTGTGTCGCCGCGCGAGCCGGAATCGCCGAGCCCGAGGGCCAGACTCAACCCCCAGCACTTAACGCGGCCGTTATCCAAGCGCGCACAGGTATGGTCCTGACCAGCGACCAGCTCTACCGCGAAACGCCCGGTACCAAGATCGACCACCGGCAAGTTATCGCCCATATCGCCGGGTTGATTGCCAATCACAGAATTGCTCTGGGTTGATCGACCGAGCTGACCGTAGCCGTTGGCACCCCAACATTTGATCTGCAAATTATCCAGACGCACGCATATGTGCGAGCCACCGCCGACGATTTGCACGGCGGTGCGGCCACTACCGAGATCAACCGCCGGCAGATTCGCGCCCATCTCGTTCGGGCCATCGCCGCGATTTTCGGCGTCGCCTAAACCGAGTTGACCGGAGGGATTGACGCCCCAGCATTTGACGCGCCCATCCACCAACCGCGCACAGGTGTTGTGGGCCGAACTGCCGAGCGCCAGCTGCTGACCGGTGTTGAAGTGCCAAGTGTAATCAGCAACGAGTCGATTGCCGGCGCGATCGCGGATCGCCGTCGTCAACGTTGCCTGATAGTCGGTGTTGAACGACAACGGCACGCTCGGCGTGAAGCTGACGGTCGTGCCGTCGACGGTGACATTGCCATTGATCTGGCCGGTTGGGCCGGTTACCACAACGCTGCCGACCGTCACCGTCGTCGGGTCGAGCGCTTCGGAAAAAGTCGCGCGCAGTGCTAACAGGCTCGCCCCGACCGCCGTATTGGGCGGATTGGTCGAGACAACGGCCGGGAGTGTCGTATCCGCCGACGGCGGGGGCGGGGGCGGGGGCGGCGGATTCGGACCGTCACCATCACCGCCGCCACCGCCACCACAACCCGCCATCAATAGACCGGCCACCAGCAACACGCCAACTCGCTTATACATCGGTATTCTCCGTATTAGGTGATATGTGCCCCCCGAACAACAAGCCGCGGCGACGCCGGCGCCTCCCTATTTTTTTTGACTCCTGCCGGGCGTTACGCGCTCGTTGTTCGGGGCGCAATGGATAAGACGAGTGAGGTGGGAATTAGGTTACAAAAAACGCAGACCATACGATCGCGGCGATACCCGAAAGAATTTCACGTCTTCCGCCATATCTATCAATTGTTTGATCGCGCTGCCGGCAACAAACTGTGCCGGACTGACTTACCGACCGAGAAAATATAATGCCGACCGTGACAAATTGGACACTCGACCGCAGTTATCGCTTTCGAAATCACACCGTGCGTTATGCCGTCAGCGGCGATGGCCCGCCGTTGGTGCTGATTCATGGCACACCGTTCTCGTCGTATGTATGGCATCGCATCGCGCCGCACCTGGTCGAACGCCATCAATTGTTCGTGTTCGACCTGCTCGGTTACGGCCAATCGGACAAAGCGGCGGATGTTTCGCTGGCGGTGCAAAACGAATTGTTGGCGGAGCTACTCGATCACTGGCAGCTCGATCGACCGGATGTGGTCGCGCATGACTTCGGCGGCACCACCGCACTGCGCACGCACTTGATCAACAACCGTGATTTTCGCAGCTTGACGTTAATCGACCCGGTGGCAGTCGCGCCGTGGGGCTCGGCGCTGGTACAGCACGCGCGCCGGCACGAACCCGCATTTGCCGGCATGCCGGCTTATTTGCATGAAGCGATCGTGCCGGCGTACGTGCGCGGTGCCATCAAGCGAACGATTGCCGATGACGAGTTGGCGCCGTATGTGCGGCCATGGCTCGGCGCGGACGGGCAAGCGGCGTTCTACCGCCAGATTGCGCAGATGGATCAGCGCTATACCGACGAGATCGAGCCGCGTTACGGCGAGATCCGTTGTCCGACGCTAATTCTGTGGGGCGAAGACGATCAGTGGATACCGATCGAGCGCGGGCGTCACTTAAAGCAGCTTATTCCGTCGGCGAGTTTTCGCGCAGTGGCGAACGCCGGTCACTTGGTGCAAGAAGACGCGCCGGAAGCGATCGTGGCGGCGTTGATGGGATTTTTACAACGGTAATAACGAGGAACCGATGAAGCCGCAGACGCCGCCCGCGTCTGCGGTTGTTCACTCGTTACAACGAAATCTCCAGCCGTACGTTGCCCTGCAAGTCGAGCACTTGAATACTGGAATAACGTGCCTTCGGCAGCTCGATCATCACGCACGGGCTGGTCAACACTTGCGCCGTCATCGCATCGGCCGGCGGTGTCTTCCAATCGAGCGTGATGCGGGCGGTACTATCGGTTCGCTCGACCGTCGATTGGGTCAACGCCAAACGATAGCCCGCGGTTGGCCGCTGACCCGCTTCGACCAACAACACGCCCGATTTTTCGAAGTCCACCGCCGGTGGCGATGGTTGCGGCAATATTTGCCGCGTTAGGCGCTGGTGTATTGCCTCCCATTGCTCCGACTGCGTGATCCATTTCGCCGCCGGCTCAGGATCGGCGCGACCGCAATCGCCACTCGCGTACAACTGCCGGACCGGCAATATTTCCGTCTGCGCGGATTTAGTTTCGGCCGTGCAACCGCTAACCAGCGATAACGCGGCGAGCATAGCGATTGAGCGTAACGTCATGGTGCGGCTCCGCCTTCGATACGAGACAGCGCGCGCTGTGAATGAACGCCGCTGACCGTCGGCGAGATATCAATTTGGAACGAGCTACTGAAATCCAGACCGCTGACGGCTTCCGTTCCCACTTTAACGATCTCCGCTTTTGATAACACCGGATAACCGCCGCAGGCTTCGCCGCCATCACAAACTTTGTCGTCATTATCGATATCGGAACCGGCGTAAATAAAATAATCGCCCGGCGCAACATCGGTGAAGGCAAACGAATAAACACCGGCCCCTGGCGCTACTGAAACGGTACGGACCGTACGGAATGTCGCCGGGTCGATCAACAACACGTAGTGTTGCCCGGCATCGCCCTTAGTGGTCGTACCCGGACCGACTTGCATGCGCACCGGAATGTTGGTGGTGACGCCGCCGGTTTTGATCGAGAGCGTCGCTGAGTAAGCACCGGCGGGTAAATTGCCGCGGCTAACGGTGGCGGTATACGTACCGAGACCGGCGCCATCGACCGTCGCCGGTACTACCGTCAACCAATCGGCATCGTCCGCCACATCCGTCACCGTCAACGTGCCGCCGCCGCTGTTACGCAGTGTCAACGTCAGCGTCGTCCCGGTCGGGCCAAAATTCAACAAGCCCGGCGACGCTTCAAGTGCCGGCGGTACCGGCCCATCAGGCGCAGCATCGCGCGCAGCTTTGACCGCCTTGAACGCATCGATCAATCCATAACCAAATTTGTCGTCGCGACCGGCGACACCGAGGTCTTCGGTCAGATCACCGGCGGCCAACATGGCATCGAACTGCGCCGGCGTCAGCCCCGGATTCACTGACTTCATGAGCGCGACCACACCGGCCATGTGCGGCGACGCCATCGACGTGCCGTTCATGAAACGGAATTTGAATTCGATCGTGCCGTTTGAGTCGTCGGCCCAGGTGCTCAACACGCCATCGGCGAAACCATCGCCGTTAAGATCGACCGACTCGTCGCCACCGGGCGCGGCGACATCCACCTTCGGACCGGTGCTGGAGTAGCGCGTCAATTGCTTATTGATATCGACCGCCGACACCGATACGACGCCGTCATACGACGCTGGAAACTGCGGCACGCTGTCACCGGTGTTGCCGGCGGCGGCGACGATAATGACACCGGCTTCGCGCGCCCGCCGGTAAACGTCTTGCTCGGCTTGTGAACCGCCCGAACCGCCGAGGCTCAGGTTAATGACGTCGGCGCGTTTTGGCGGCGTGCGGCCGGAATCGTTGGCGAGACCGGCGGCGTAAAGCACCGCTTGCATGGTGTCGTAATTGGCGCAACCGTCGCGGCCGCAAACACGCAACGGCATGAGGCTGGTTTTCCAATTGATGCCAGTCACACCTTGGCCGTTGTTGCCGGCGGCACCGATGGTGCCGGCGACGTGCGTGCCGTGGAACGAGCTCGAACCGTTGGGAAACCCATGATCGCCTTTATCGGTAGGATCGGCGTCGAGGCCGTCACCGTCGCCGGCGCTGGTGGCAGATTTGATGAAGTCATAACCATCAATCAGATTCGCCACCAAATCGGGATGCGCGACCACGCCCGTATCGATAACAGCGACGATCACTGACGCCGAGCCGGTCGAGATATTCCAAGCTTCGGGCAATCGGATCAGTGGGTAATGCCATTGCAGCGGATAATTGCTGTCGTTCGGCACCGCTGTCGGAAAACGCAGATAATTCGGCTCGACCGCGGCGTACTCCGGGTGTTCGCGCAAAGCCTTCACTGCCATCAACGTTCGATACTTCTCCACTTGTGCCGGCGTCATCGGCACCGGTAGATCGCCATCATCGTTGGCCGCCGTTAGCACGCGTGCCCCGGTCGCCGCGGTTTCGAGCTTCAGCAACATCGGCCGCCCGGAAGCGCCGGCTGCGACTTGCAATCCCAAACTATGTTCCATCGCGCGCAAGTTCTGCGCCGACGTCGTCGCCTTCTGTTTCGGCAATGTCACGACTTCGCCCACCACGAACGAATCTTCCAATCGCAGCGGCTGAACCGCCAACGCCGGATCTTGGTTGCCAATCGTCAAAATGTAATTCGAATGACCGGCGTGTGCGTCGACCTTGATCAGATATGTGGCGCTAGCAGCGCCGGTCGGAACCGTCACTGATTCGATGCTGCCGGTATCGACCGACGACGCCAACGTGTGGCTGCCGTCAGCATCGAGTAGGTACAAATCGAGATCGACCTGGTTGGGGTGAGCGTTGTTGTAGTCGCTGATGTGCAGCGTAACGGCTTGGCCCGGCGTCAATGTCGCTTGGTAAACATCGGCCGGATCGCTTTCTGTTTGGAAACGGTCGCCAGCATGGTCAGTCGCGATTTTTGTGACGAAGCCACCGAGGATGACGGGGTTCGGTAACGTTTGCGCTTGCGCAAACGTGTTATTGGGCGTTACCGGTGCATGCGGGTCGTTGGTATCGCCGTCGACCGCGGTTCCCGGTTCGACGCTGACAGTGCCACTCACTTGCACGCCGCTGGCGGCTGGCGGAGTTTCACTGCCGCCATTGTCGTCGCCACCACCACCACCGCCGCCGCCGCAAGCGATTAGTACGCTGCTCAATGCGAATACCAACACACGTCGAGCAGGATGAGCGACACGGCCCAGAAGATTTTTAAATGACGATAGCGCGATCGGCTTCGTTTGACGTTCCATTGCCAACTCCCTTTTATATTTGCTTCTTAATTGGACTACTTTCGAGTAGCCGTCTTTCTAGTGTCTCAAGGATTTTGTGTCAACCGGCAAATATATTGCCTCACTGTTGTTGGTGGCACGCCATGCAGCTGTATGCCGAATTCACCATCATTCGCACGGTCGGCTTCTCGCCCTTACGTTCGGGCGCGCGGAACACTGCCACGTTGACCTGCGCCTGCCGAATACGTTCCTCCAAGAGAGGGCGAAATTTCCAGCGCGCATAATCGGGCGAGAATCGAGCGTTGGCGTAAATTTTTTGCGCCGTTTGCCAATCGCCGGCTTTTACCAGCATGTCGCCCATGCTCAGAAAAAATCCCTCGAAGTTGTGCGGCGCGATTGCCGAGTTCCAGCACGCGCGGTTGTTACCGGTCGCGGTATACAACTTCATGTACCGGGAAAAATCTAAATTACGCCGATCGACTTTTTCTTCGACGCACTCGTCGATCGCGCGCCATTGCCATTCGATCGCTTTTTGGAATTGCGGCGAGTCCGCCGGCTGCCGACTGAACACATAGCCGGCGGTAAACAAATTGAATTCCGGCCAAGCGTTTACCGCGTCGAGCATGGTGAAATAACCCTGCCGCGTGAGCCGCTGATCGTGATGCACCGTACCTTCCGCGAGCATGGCGCTGGCAAGAAAGCCGAGGTAGCGCGCGTCCGCTGGATCGAGATTCACCGCCTCTTGGAAATATTTGCGCGCCAATACGACGTGGTCGGTGATTGTCGGCGGCACCTGCGCTAACCGCGGGCGCTCCGCCAAGGTCCAGGTGTGCAAGAAGCCGATGTGCGCCGCGGTAACGGCATCTTCGGGATTTTCCAAATACGCCGCGGTGAGCGCCGTCAGCACGTCAGAAATTTTCTGGTACTCGCCGTTGTGTAGCGCATGCCAAAACAACTCATCGGCAGCGAGTGCCGCGGCGCTACGTGTGGCTGCGGCGTGCTTCTTTGGCGCAAGCTGCACGGCGATGTGTTGATAATTAAAAGCGGCCGAAACGCCGAGCACAACAAGAACAACGACGATCCAATGTTTTTTGTTAAAAGTCATGAATCGATACGAGTAAGAAATGAAGCGACTAACAATTGTAACGGCAATGAGCGGCAGTAAAGAAGGTACCTTCATACCCTCATTATTAGTTTGCATATCGTTAATGGAGTACCAACCACGACGGTAACAATCCGATGGCGAAAAAGCGTGTATACGAAGGTATATTTGGTGTAACGACATCCTTTCGGTCGACCTAGCAAGGACAAGTGGGCGTCGCCCGAGCGGTCCCGGTGAGATAGCAGCATCTGCTAAAATGCCGCGGTCTTCCTTCCTATAGAGAGCCTGCCATGCGACCCAGCGGCCGCGCCGTTGATCAGTTACGTTCGATCCGAATCACCCGCCGTTACACGCGCCACGCCGAAGGATCGGTGCTCATCGAATTCGGCGAGACGCGGGTGCTTTGCACCGTCAGCGTCGAAGAACGCGTGCCGCCGTTTTTGAAAGGCAAGGGCCAAGGTTGGGTCACCGCCGAGTACGGCATGTTGCCGCGCGCGACCAAAGAACGCACGCAGCGTGAAGCCGCCAAAGGCAAGCAAAGCGGTCGCACGCTCGAGATTCAGCGATTGATCGGCCGCGCGCTGCGCTCGGCGCTGGATTTGAGCAAGCTCGGTGAACGTACGCTGACCATCGACTGCGACGTGCTGCAGGCCGACGGCGGCACGCGTACGGCGTCGATCACCGGCGGCTGTGTCGCGTTGGTCGATGCGCTGGCGCATTTGAAAAAACGCGGATTATTGCTGCAGGACCCGCTGCTGCATTTAGTCGGCGCGGTATCGGCCGGCATCTATGAGGGCACGGCGGTGCTCGATCTCGACTACATCGAAGACTCGGGCGCCGACACCGACATGAATTTTGTGATGAACGCCGGCGGCGGCTTCATCGAGATTCAAGGTACCGCCGAACGCGGCAGCTTCAGCCCGGCGCAAATGCAAGCGATGACCGATTTGGCACAGCGCGGCATTCAACAACTCATCGAGAAACAACAGCAAGCGCTGGCCGAAAAACTATGAGTCGCACGATCGTGCTGGCAAGCAGCAACGCCGGCAAAGTCCGCGAAATCAATCAGCTGCTGGCGGCACTCGACCTCACGGTCGTGCCGCAATCGCAATTCGCCGTGCCGGACGTCGACGAGACCGGTTTGACGTTCGTCGAGAACGCCATTCTGAAAGCACGCAACGCCGCCGCGCGCACCGGCCAGCCGGCGATCGCCGACGATTCCGGGCTTGAAGTCGACGCGCTCGACGGCGTACCGGGCGTAGGTTCGGCGCGTTATGCCGGTGTCGGCGCGAGCGATGATGCGAACTTGCGCAAGTTACTCGCCGCGCTCAACGACGTACCGGAACCGCAGCGCACGGCGCGTTTTCAATGCGTGATGGTTTATTTGCGCAACGCCGTTGACCCGACGCCGGTGATCGCGCAGGGTACGTGGGAAGGACACATTTTGCGCGAGCCGATCGGCGACAATGGCTTCGGCTACGATCCGATCTTCTTCGTGCCGGAACAAAAGTGCTCATCGGCGCAGTTGCCGCCGGAGATCAAGAATCAGTTGAGCCATCGCGGGCAGGCGTTGCGGAGTTTATTGGCGGCGTTACGTAGGGCTCCATTTCCCTTTTAATTGGAGAGACGCCAGCTGGAAGCAACTCCAAAATAACGTCGAATTGATATTACCCCCACCCTAACCCTCCCCCGCAACGACGGCGGGGGAGGGAATAAAAAAACGGCGCGCTATCCCCTCCCCCGCCGTCGTTGCGGGGGAGGGTTAGGGTGGGGGTATTTAAAACTGCTTCTAAAAAAATTGGGCGGGTCACCATGGAATTTCTCTCGACGTTCATCGATATCGTCTTGCACCTCGACGTGCATTTGACAGCGTTGTTAGCGCAATACGGCACGTGGGTATATCTGATCCTGTTCGTTATTCTTTTTTGCGAAACCGGATTGGTCGTCACGCCGTTCTTGCCGGGCGATTCGTTGCTGTTCGTCACCGGTGCACTGGCGGCAGGCGGCGGGCTCGATATTCGCGTCGTCGTGCCGTTGTTGATGGCAGCGGTACTGATCGGCGATAACGTGAATTATTTCATCGGCCGCACCATCGGACCGAAAGTATTCGGTTGGGAACAATCGCGTTTCTTCAACAAACGTGCGTTCGAAAAAACGCACTCCTATTACGAAACCCACGGCGGCAAAACCATCATCATCGCCCGCTTCTTGCCGCTGGTGCGTACGTTCGCGCCGTTCGTGGCCGGGATCGCGCACATGAGCTATGTGCGTTATTTGTCGTTCTGCGTCGTCGGCGCGGCGTTGTGGGTTGGCTCGCTAAGCTTGGCCGGTTATTGGTTCGGCAATCTTCCCTTCTTTAAGAACAATCTCACGTTCGTGATCTTGGCGATCATCGCCATTTCGCTGTTGCCGGTGGCGATCGGTTATCTGCGCCACCGCGCGGCTGAACGCGCTTCTTGATGTCTACCGCTGCATGAACGCACCTTACTTCGAAAATCCGCTGCAGCAGTTGCCGGAAAGCAATGGACCGATCACGCGGTCCGGTGTCGGCGCATTACTAGTGACGAAAATCCATCAGCAACAAGTTATTCGACGAATCACTTTTTTTGAGCCGAGCGTGTGCCTGCTACTGGACGGCCGCAAAACATTTCACTGTGACGGCTTGGACACACATTTTCAAAACGGACATCTGATGGCGGTCGCTGCCGGATTCTCGACCGATGTGGTGGCGCAGCCATGCGCCGAGCAACGAATTTGTCGGACGCTACAACTCACCATTTCGCAAAACACGATCACAGAGTTTGTCAAAACCCATGCGCTGTCCGCCTTGGCATCGACGGCAATCAGTCGCTTCAAGATGATTGCGATCGATCCGGCGTTAGCCGATAACTTGCGCTTTACCTTGCGCGGCATCCACGACGAAACGCACGTGTCGGCGGCGGAAGCGCAGCATCGGCTATTCGGGTTGCTGCTGGCGCTGGCGGAACGCGGTGTCGTCTTTCGCGAGCCAAGTGCGCAGACGGTCGCCGAGCAAGTGCGGTTGTACGTCGCGACCAGCCCTTCGACGCCGTGGACCGCGGCCATAATCGCCGACAAGCTCGACATGAGCGAAGCGACCCTGCGCCGCCGATTACAGGCCGAGCAATGCCGGTTTCAGGACATCGTCGTCGATATCCGACTACATCATGGTCTGGCGCTGCTGATGACGACGCAGCAACCGATTACGCAAATCAGCCTCGCCTGCGGCTACGATTCAGCATCGCGTTTCTCGGAGCGCTTTCGTGCGCGCTTCGGCACATTGCCGTCACAAATTAGAGAGTGAGCGGCTTTGTAGGGTTGCGTGAGCGGATTGGGCGAATCGATTAAGCACCGATTGGCTAGGATCTCGCTCCCGTTCACCTTGAGATTCATGTACCTCTATGAAGACCCAGCGTTTCGCCAAATTCCTAATTGCGGCAACGGCAACGTTATTGCTCGCGCAATCGGTAGCAGCCGCGGATAAACATCAATTTACGGTATCGAGTCCAACGATCACCGCTAACGGCGCGATTCCGGAAAAGCATTATGGGAATAATTTCGGTTGCAGTAGTAGCAACATCTCACCGGCGCTCAGCTGGCGTGGTGCACCGGCCGGCACCAAGAGTTTCGCCATCACTTTCTACGATCACGATGCGCCGACCGGCAGCGGTCTTTGGCATTGGGTCGCGTACAACGTTCCGGCCGACGTGACGAGTCTCGACGAAGCCGCCGCCAGCAGCGGCAAGCTGCCGGCCGGCATCGTCGAAGGCAACACCGATCTCGGTAAGCCCGGCTGGTTCGGCCCGTGCCCACCGGTAGGCCGCAAGCATCACTACACCTACACGGTATACGCGTTGAAGACCGACAAGCTGGACGTACCGGCCGACGCGAGCCCGGCGTTGATCGGCTTTAATCTTTGGCAACAAACGATCGCTAAGGCCACGCTGACCGCGACCGCGGGTCCGCGGCATTAATACCAGCGGCACGAACCAAAATGTTTTATCCCCTCTCCCCCGCGCTTGTCGGGGAAGAGGGTTAGGGAGCGGGGGCGTTTGAAAAAACTATCGATACTTCATACAACCCCTCGCCCCGTGTACGGGGAGAGGGAACTTCCGCCCTTTACTGAATGCGCCGACTCCCACGCCAGCAGCGCCTGCTTACGCGACGCTCCCCAACGATACTCGCCGATAACACCCGTCTTACGAATCACGCGATGACACGGAATTAAAAACGCGATGTCGTTATTGGCGACGGCACTGGCGACCGCGCGCGTGGCATTCGGCATATCGAGATAGCGCGCCACGTCTTCATAGGACAAGACATAACCCGCCGGAATCCGTAGCAACGCTTCCCACACTTTGATTTGAAAGTTGGTCCCGCGCACGAACAACGGCAACGGCGCGGTCCGATGCCGCTTGCTGCTGAAGAGCTGCTTCGCGGTCGGCGCCGTCCGCGCTGGCGACGACTTCAAGCTCGCCGCCGGCCACGTTTGCTTGAGATGGGCGAGCGCTTGCGCGGCGCTGGTCGGCGCCAAAAATTCCAGGGCGCAAATTCCACGTTCGTTGACGGCGATGAAGCAATCGCCGAACGGACTCGAGTGCACACCGTAGTGAAGCGTCAAGCCGGCGCCGCCACTTTTAATGTCGCCCGGCGCCGCCGCGTGAATCGCCAGCGTGAGGTCATGCAGCCGTCCGGCGCTCGATAATCCGGCCTCGAACGAGACGTCGAGCACACTGCGCGACGCGCGCAACAACTCACGCGCGTGCTCGGCGGTTAGATATTGCAAAAATCGTTTCGGGCTGATGCCGGCCCAACGGCTGAATAAACGCTGAAAGTGGTAATCGCTGAGACCGATATGCGCGGCAACTTGCTCGAGGCGCGGCTGCTCGCGCGCGTGTTGCGTGAGGTAGTGAATCGCTCGTTCGATGCGGGTGTAATCGTCAGCCATGACCGCGATCTTAGTAACCGACTAGCGCCTAAACAACCCGATTCTTGCGGTTTTAGTGCACCGCGCCAGATAGCGCTTAATGTACACACCGTTTGGATGCGTGAAGTGTTTGACGCGGGGGAGTTTCGGATAACTCGCAACATTCGACGAAACAATATGCGCGCTGGCGCGCGCTATTTGAATGACGACGGCGCTTCGTCAGAGATTTTTTGATGCCCCTTGACGAGAGGGGGATCATAAGTGTTATGTGACTACTGAATCACTCGCGTTTCTTGGCAACTCGATCGGACCGCGAAGTCGCATGTTCAACAATGCCCTCCACTTCATTCGCTTTGCAGTAATGGGCGTCCCAATTGCGCCATTTCGACTGCGTCAGCATAACCGTACGAAACGTCTTCTCATTTATGTAGGTGGCCAGCGTCGCTACATGCGTCTCAGATACCACAAGGGAAAATGATTCCGACATGCTAGGTTGGTTTGAGCCGTGCAACCAGGCTAGGAGTGTCACTACATAGGTGCCATTCTTAGTCATCTGGAACTCAATTGGGCGCTCAGCGGAAGAACCGAACTGAACCTGCTTAGTGACATTCTCACCACCAAAGACCGTGATAGGAACTGCCATTGAGTCACGTTTAAATTCCCCGCTGTCTGCGAAGGCAAGGTAAAAATTAGGCTCAAGAAGGTAACCCTCAGGGCTCCCACCGTACTGGATCAAGAGGGCAACCCTATCAACAGTGAGATGTTGAGAGCCAGCATTCGCAAAATTCACTGCCAAAACGAACGTGGCAGAACCTTGGTGCACATGGCCAATGTTGATGTGCTCACCGGCGGTGAGATGGAGTTTGCCTGGGCGGAACTTTGACAGATATAGACTGAAAATGGAGCCGAACAGTGCCACTATCGAAATAGTAATGGGCACAAGATCCTTCATCTCAATCATGGTATGGCCCCCAAGTTCTATCCATTTCAATAATTACTGGCTTACCGGAATTCCGAACATCTACCAATATATCGTTGAAATTGGGGGGACGAACAAATGTAAACGCGGGAACACCTTCGGTTCGGAACACTTCTTCTACGGGATACACCATGGCCATGGCCTTTTCGTCCGCTGAAAAGTCAGAAGTGGCAATATAATAAGTGCTTTTTCTTCACATGCATACGAGCCTCGCCAACGGTACTTGCTACTACTATGTCGTGACCGCCCAGAATAGCAGCGGCGAATCCGCCGATTCGCCCAAGGTCAGCGCCGTTCCCTCGCTCACGATATTGGTTCCCGCTTTTGAGCAGTTGCTAAATCCAGAAGTTGGGTCGGTGGCACCGGTGCGTTTCCCACGGGCGAACTTGCGGTAAGGATAGCGGTTGTTAAACCGCTCTCCCGCAAGCGGGAGAGGGGCCAATATTTACGTACGGCCGAAACGTTGGCGATATTCGCGCGGCGATAGATTGGTATGGCGCTTGAATAAACGGCGGAAAGCGCTGTCATCCTGATAGCCGACGCGTTCGACGATCTGGTCGAGTCGAAGCTTAGTGTTGGCGAGCAACGCCTTGCCGGCTTCCAGCCGCAACTGTTGTAGGTACGCCTGCGGGCTGGCGCCGGTCGCTTCTTTGAAGCGGCGCATGAGCGTGCGTAGGCTGACGGCAACATGCGCGGCGATGTCCTGCATACGGATGTCGCGCTTTAAGTTGGCGCGCATCCAGCGGTCGGCCTTGGTAATAAGCGGATCGTAGGTGCGGGCGTGATGTTGAATCAGCTCGGGCGAACGCGCGCCGCGACGATTGTCCATGACAATGAAGCGAGCGCAGGCGCGTGCCAGCTCGCGCGTGGCAAGCTGTTCGATGAGATACAACGCTAGGTCGATGTACGACAGCGGGCCGGCAGAACAAACGATGCGATCGGTGTGCGTGAGCACAGCGCCGCGATCGAGGCGCACTTGCGGGTAACGCTGTTCGAACAACTCGGCGTACCAGGTTGTGGTGGTCGCCGGCTGGCCGTCCAACAATCCCGTATCCGCTAACAAAAAATTCGCCGAACAGCTGGCGCCGAGCCAACTGCCACCGGTGTGTTGGATGCGCAGCCATTCGGTCAGCGGCTGCAACCGCGCGAGCGCGGCCAGCAACGCTTTCGGCTCGACGATGCAAATGCCAGGTAACATGATGAGCTGTGCCGGCGGTGCCTCGGCCAGCGCGTAATCCGGTTGAATGCGGTAGCCGTTACCGGCAGACGCCGGCTGACCGTCGCCTGTCACGATTTGCGTGGCGAACGGCGGTGGCGCTTGCGGGGCGATACGGGCGGCAACCATGTTGGCGGCGTGAAACAAATCGCTGGCGCCGAGCACAGCCGACGCCAAGCAGTGATCGTAGGCGAGTAGTGAGATGCGTTGTGTCATGCTGGCGTATTCGGCGCGCTTTCCGGCGGATGCGCCACTTTTCCTGAGTTGGCCTGTTAGAAAAATAATGTATTCCGGCAATCGAGAAGCAAGACTAATGCAACAAGCCACGGAAGTGTCGTCGATCCGCCGACAAAAATCATCGGCACAGAAACCCAAGCGACCGCTACCGATGGTGCTGTTGCGCCTGCTATTCAGATCGTTCGGGCTAATGGCGCCGGCGAGCACGGCGCGACTCGCGAACTATCTTTGGTTTCGACCGCAGCGTCACAATCCGCCGGCGCGCGAAGAAGTATTACTGCTGGAAGCCCGCTGCTATCCGTTGCGGCACGCCGGCAAACAAATTTCGGTGTACGCCTGGGGTACAGGACCGACCGTGCTCCTGGTACACGGCTGGAGCGGACGCGGCGCGCAGCTCGGTGAATTCGTGCAGCCATTGGTCGATAACGGTTATCGCGTCGTCGCGTTCGACGCGCCGGCGCATGGGCGTAGCACCGGCGAGGAAACAACGTTGCCGGAGATCAGCGATCTCATCCAGCGCATCGCGCAAGAATTCGCGCCAGCGCATGCCGTGATCGCCCATTCGTTCGGTGTCGCCTGCGCACTTTACGCGTTGCGCACCCATGCGTTTGCCCAGCGGTTCGTCGCTATCGGCGCACCGGCGACACTCGACGACCTGCTACGTGTATTCGCCGCCGAATTGGCCCTGCCCACGTCCGTCGTTACTAACGTCCGGCAATTGATTGCGCAACGCTTCGGTGCTGACGCGTGGGACCGCTTCTCGCCGCAAGTCATGGCGCGGCAAATGACGATGCCGGCACTGATCGTGCACGACACCGACGACCGCGACATACCCTGGCAAGGCGGTGCCGCCCTCGCCAACGCCTGGCCGCAGGCGCAATTCCTGCGTACCGATGGTCTGAGCCATCGCCGGTTGCTGCGGGACGCCGATGTGATCGCGCGCATCGTCCATTTCATTGGACCGGCGGCGCCGTAAGACAATGGCCGGTTTGCCGATACAATGGGCGCTCCGTACCGACCACTCGCACGATGCCATCCTTCCCTACACCGCCGCCGCTGTCGCTCTACATCCACTTGCCGTGGTGCGTACGCAAGTGCCCTTATTGCGACTTCAATTCGCATGCGTTGCGCGGTGAGCTGGAAGAAAACCGCTACGTCGACGCGCTGCTGCGCGACTTAACGCTCGATGCGCCACTCGCCGGCGGGCGCACGATCGAGACGATCTTCTTCGGCGGCGGTACACCGAGCCTATTCAGCCCAGCAGCAATTACGCGGCTGCTTGCCGGCGTGCGCGAGCACGTCCCGCTCGCGGCCGACGCCGAGATCACACTCGAAGCGAATCCGGGCACGGTCGAACTCGCACGCTTTCAAGGTTTCCGCGCCGCCGGCATCAATCGACTGTCGATCGGCGTGCAAAGTTTCGACGACCAAAAGCTGCACGCGCTCGGCCGCATTCATGGGCGCGGTGAAGCACTGCGCGCGGCCGAAGCGGCGCGCGCGGCCGGCTTCGACAACTTCAATTTGGATTTGATGTACGGCCTGCCGGATCAAGATGTCGACCAAGCGCTGGCCGATGTCCGCACTGCCATCGCCGCGTCGCCGACGCACTTATCGCTGTACCAACTCACACTCGAACCGAACACGCTGTTTCATGCGCAGCCGCCGACGTTGCCGGATGAGCTGACGATCGACGCGATGCAGGAAGCGTTACTCGCGCAAGTGGCCGCTGCCGGCTACCAGCGTTATGAAGTGTCGGCCTACGCACGTGCCGGTGCGCAGTGTCGGCACAATCGCAATTACTGGGAATTCGGCGACTACCTCGGTATCGGTGCCGGCGCGCACGCGAAACTGACCAACGCCGATCACATCACCCGCTTGTCGAAGACGCGCCATCCCGAGTCCTATCTTGCTAAGGCCGGCACACCGGCGGCGCGCGCGACCCTGCATACGATCGCGCGCGCCGATGTCATTTTTGAATTCATGTTGAATGCACTGCGACTGTGTGACGGCTTTACGAGCGCGCTCTTCAGCGAACGCACCGGTCTCGCCCTCGCGGATATCGAACCCGCCCTACGGCTGGCGCGGGAACGCGGATTGTTGGAAGAAAGCGGCACACGCCTGCGTCCCACACAACGCGGACAACAATTTTTGAATGACCTGCAATTGCTGTTCTTGCCCGCGCCGTCAACGGAAACTCACTGAGCCGATAGAGGGAAAACGAGGATTTCTGCTTTATGCAACGTCTGTTACGTTAACGCAACAGGCCGTAACGACGGCAAGGAAGAAGGAGCAGGTCATGAAAAAGGGTATTTGGTTAGCAACAAGTGCGGTGGTTGGGTGCATGACGATGTCAGCGGCAACAGCGGCACAGAACGGGACTCCGTATTAACGATGATGTCAGTTTCTTGAGTCTTGCCTACTTCACACACTTCTAATAATGCTAAGAATGCAGCGGCGAGCGTTGCCAGCACGGAACGCATGAATCCACGCTGGCGCGCCTCGCCGTTGGTGGTGTTCGTCATTGCGGTGGCGCTGGCCGCCGTCGCGGCGTTGCTGCTGTTACCGACCGACCGAGTCACACTGACGCCCGATCTGCACCTTACGCTGCTCGACGGCCGCCGTATTACGCTCGGCGAGTTGCGCGGCCGACCGGTGCTGGTCACCTTCTGGGCGACCAGCTGCGCGCCGTGTGTCGAAGAATTGCCCGACCTGATAAAGCTTTATGGAGAGCTGCATCCGCGCGGGTTCGAACTCATTGCCGTCGCCATGCCATACGACCCGCCGATCCATGTGCAATCGTTCGTGCATACACGGCAAGTACCCTACACCGTGGCACTCGATGTCGAAGGGACGGTCATGCGCACGTTCGACGGTGTCCGTGTCATTCCGGCGGCGTTTCTCATCGACCCCGATGGTCGCATCGTTGACCGCCAAACGGGCAAGCTCGATGTCGAACGGACGCGCCGCATTAGTGCGCCTTATTTATCAGAGGTGACTTCTGGATTGCAGGTACCGACAAACACACCCGTTCTCTGAGCGCGTAATGCCGGTGCCTGGTATTCAAATTCTGGACCTAAATAACCCGCTTTAATATGTATCGATGGGATCGACATCCAACGACCAACGCACGCGTTTCGCTTCCTTCAGGGCGCTGATGCGCTCCAGCCAATCGCTTAGGAGCGCATGCAACGGCGCGCGCGTGCGCGATTGCACCAACAGCTGCGCGCGATAACGCCCGGCACGACGTTCCATCGGCGACGGCATCGGATCCATCAATTGCACCTCCGCCGCCGGCATACATGCGCGCGCCAGCGCATGCGCATGGCGCAAGAACGCGAGCGCGGCACCGATGGCGGGTGATTCGGCACGCAACAGCGCCAGATGACTAAACGGCGGGAATCCGGTTTCACCGCGTTCCGTAAGCGCATAGTCGGCGAATTGTTGGTAATTCTGCTGGCGTAAGGCAGTGAACACCGGATGGTCCGGATGATATGTCTGAATCAAAACGCGGCCGGCTTTGGCGGCGCGGCCGGCGCGGCCGCTCACCTGGATGATCTGCTGTACCAAACGCTCGCCGGCGCGGAAATCGCTGCCGTACAGACCTTGATCGGCATTCAGAACGCCGACGAGCGTCACGTTGGGAAAATCATGGCCCTTGGACAACATTTGCGTTCCGACCAGGATGTCGGCGTGACCGTCGTGCACGCTTTCGAGGGTAGCCTCAAGCGCTCCCTTCGCCCGAACGCTGTCACGGTCGATGCGCACGATTCGCGCGGTGGCGAACATTTGCTTGAGCGCGGTCTCGATACGCTCGGTGCCCTCGCCCAAGGCGTTTAGCTCGGTGCCGCGGCAACCGGGGCAGGTCGCCGGCAGCGCGCTGTCGGCACCGCAGTGATGGCAACGCAGGCGTGAACTCGCCCGGTGATAGGTCAAACGTGCGTCACAACGCTGGCAGGGCGCGACCCAGCCGCAGCCGTAACACATCCACACCGGTGCAAAGCCGCGTCGATTGAGAAACAACAACACCTGCTCGCCCCGACTCACGGTTTCGCTGATGGCAGTCCGCAGCGGATGCGACAATCCGTCGTCAATGGCAAGCCGACGCAAATCGAGCAGCTCGATCGTCGGCATCGCCGCGCCGCCGGCGCGGTCGGGTAAATCGAGCTCGGTGTAGGCGCCGGCACGCACGCGCTGCAATGTTTCGAGCGACGGTGTCGCCGAACCGAGCACGATCGGCACACCGGCGCGGTTGGCGCGCAGCATGGCGACATCACGCGCGGAATAACGGAAACCGTCTTGTTGTTTGTACGAGGCGTCGTGCTCTTCGTCGACCACGATCACACCCAGCTTGGGCAACGGCGTAAATACCGCCGAGCGCGTGCCGAGCACGATCGGCACTTTGCCGTGGTGCGCCATCAGCCAGGCGCAAGCGCGTTCGGCGTCGGTCATTTCCGAGTGCAGCACCGCCACCGGCTCGCGAAAACGCGCCCGAAAACGTGCTGCCAGCTGCGGCGTCAGACTGATCTCGGGCACCAACACCAATGCCTGCTGGCCGCGGCGCAGCACCTCGTCGATCACCCGCAAATACACCTCGGTCTTGCCGCTGCCGGTAACTCCGTGCAGCAAAAACGGGCGAAAGCCGTTAGCCGAGACAACCGCATCGACCGCCGCGGTTTGCGCGGCGGTCATCGATGGCGGCGGCGTCTGCAGGTGCTCACCGGCTTCAAGACATTCGCGCTGATACCCGCTTGCCCAACCTTTTGCCGCCAACCCATCGATAGCGGCACGCCAACGTGGCGAAAGCTCGGCAAGCGTATCGTCGTCCAGTCCGGCCGCGGCCTCTTTAAGTGCGCGCCAGACGCGCTGCTGTATGAGCGCACGCTTAAAGACGGCGTCATCGACCGCCGCACCTTCCGCCGTAAGGGTCCAGACACTGGCGCCGCCCGTGTTCGCCGGCTCGCCGCGGCGCAAGCGCGCGGGCAAAGCGGTAGCGATCACTTCGCCGATCGGATGGTGGTAGTAATCGGCGGCCCAGCAGAGCAATTGCAACATCGATGGCGGCAATAGCGGCTGGTCGTCGAGGACTTCAACGATCGGCTTCAGCTGCCGCAGCGGCATGGCACTCGCCGCGACCGCCAACACAACGCCGACGACCGTACGCCGCGGACCAAATGGAACACGCACACGTGCGCCAGGCGCCGGCATGGGCAAATCAGCGGGAACGAGATAGTCGAACGATTTGCGCAGCGGTGCCGGAATGGCGATTTGGATTGTGCGTGCGGCCGCTGACATGGGGCGCGACTCTAGCACGGGCCTTTATGAAATCTTTGTGAAACAGATGATCCACGCTCAACGCTGCCGAAGGAATGGCCGCTAACTTCTTGTAACAAAACGAACCCTGGTTATTAACAGAATCTGTGGATAACCCTGTTGATGACTATACCCGGAAAGACTGGAGGCGCTCATGACAGCCAAATTACGTTGGGTTGACTAAAAAATAAGCGACTCATAAATACCATACATTTCAGACACTTATAAAGGATGCGACGTTCCGATCCTGGATTTTTCGGGGTTCCGGCAACATCGACTAACGATTCGCAGCACATGTGCATAAATCACCGCGCCAGACAAGCGGTGGTACGTCAGGGGACCAGCAGCAGGGACGAGAAATACGGTTAGTACCGCGGAGAAACAGAGGGAATTTTAGCCGGTAAAAAGCTTAACGAATCGCAGTGGTCGGAAATTTTGCGCCGCTGGTAAATCCCCAATGCGACTTGCCGAGCCATTCACCGTACTCGTCGGCGGACAGCGGCCGGCTGAGATAGAGTCCCTGTACCGCATCGCAGCCCGCCTCGCGCAGGCGGTGCAACGCGTCGGGGTCATCGACCCCCTCGGCCACCACCTTGAGGCCAAGGTTATGCGCCAGCGCAATGCTGGTATTCACGATAGCCGCATCGTTTTGATCGCGCGCCATACCCATCACGAACGATTTATCGACCTTCACCATCTTGATCGGCAGGCGCTTCAAATAGGCGAGCGACGAATGGCCGGTGCCAAAATCGTCGAGCACGACCGGTAGACCCAACGCCGCCAACCGCGACAACATTTCTAGAACGCCACCGACGTCTGCCATCATCGCATTTTCCGTGAGTTCCAACTCCAGCCAATCGGGCGTTGCTTTGTGGGTCGCGAGTTGCTCAGCCAACTCGTCGATGAAGGCTGGATCTTGCAAATCGCGAATGGAGATATTCACCGCGATCGGCAAATTAAAGCCACGGGCACGTAGAGCGACGCTGGTCCGTAGCGCCTCGCCGATGGCCCAGGTCGTCAAACTGCGGATTAAGCCGGTTTGTTCCAGCAGCGGGATAAACGTTTCCGGCATGATCATGCGGCCGCTCGGGTGCTGCCAGCGCACCAGGGCCTCGGCACCGACGGCACAATTCGAGCCGAGGGCGATTTTTGGTTGGTAGTACAAGACGAATTGCTCTTGCTCGATCGCTTGCCGCAGCTCGCCCAGCAACGTCAATCGCGCGGGGTGATGTCGATCCATTTCCGCGTCGTAAACCGCTTGACCACAGCTGGCAGCCTTCGCTGCATACATAGCGACATCGGCCCGCTGAATCAGTGTATTCACGTCGACGCCGTGGTCCGGATACAGCGCCACGCCAATGCTAGCGCGCACATACAGTTCGTTGGCCTCGACTACAAACGGCGTGCGTAACGATTGCAGCAACATGCGCGCTGCCATATCAGCTTGCTTAGTCGTGACGGCCGGCAACAGCACCGCAAACTCATCGCCGCCCATGCGCGCCAGCAAATCAGTATCGCGCAGCTTGCCGCGCAATCGCGCCGCCACCTGCTGAATCAGCAAATCGCCGATATGGTGCCCAAGCGTATCGTTGATCTCTTTAAATCGATCGAGATCCATAATGAGCACCGCAAACGGCTTGTGTTCGTACTGCGCCCGCGCCACCGCCTCCGTCAACTGCCCGTGGAAGTAACGGCGGTTAGGCAACTGCGTCGAGGCATCGGTGGAGGACATCTTTTCGATGTCCTCGTATAAATGTTCGAGCTTTGCCGTCATATGGTTGAAGCTGCTCGCCAGCTCGACAACTTCACTGTTGCCGTCACTGTATACGCGTCTACCCAAGCGGCTCTCGTCGGCGCGCTGTTGCCGCAGCTGTTGCAACAAATTGGACAGCGGCGCAATCGCTAAACGTTCCAGCAAGACCAATGCTGCCAACATGCCCAGCAGCGCAACCGCGGCCGAGGCAAAAAAGATGGCATAGCGCGAGCGCTCGAATTTGGCATAAAACACGCTCTCGTCTTTGGCCGCTTGCAGCAGTAGGGGTATTTCCCGCGGAACGGCAACATTGAGTACGTAACCGGCTACCAGCGTATCCGCCGAGGACATCGCGCCAGCCCATTCCGTCGATTCGGCCAACACCGTTCCTGAGGTTAAAGACACGCGCAACGGCGTGCCCAACACATGCTCGGCATTTTCCAATCCTCGTATAAAATCGAATACCACCTGCAAATACCGTTCGCCGATAGGAACAAATACGCTGTAGTAGAGTCGACGTTGCAGCAGGCAGTCGCTCGACAACGGACGTAGCGGCAACGCCTGATCGCCGCGGGTCGACGGCGGCGGCAAGGACTTACACTGCGTCGTCCAGGCGCCTACCGGGACTTCCAGACCTTCCGCGACATGAGTGCTCAGCGGCTGCAGCTCGGCGTCGTAGAGGGTGAGTGCCACAACGCCGTCGCTGGCGTTGGTATCGATTAGCTTGGTGAGTATCTGTTCTAACGGCTCTGCGTGGCGGGCGGCACTCGTCGCTTCCACCAAACGCGCTAACATAGCCGCCTGGCGTTCGAAACTGGCCCGGACTTCGTCCACCCGTTGACGGGTTTGTTCGACCAGCGCCGCGCGCTCGGCTTCAATCGCCTGATCGCGATAGATTCGACCGCTGATAACCGCTAGGCCGAGGCCGAGCGTACCCATCGCCACGACACTGACGATGAGTCCGGCCCGTATGGAGAGGCGGTGCAACATCTATTGCCCTTGCTACAAAGCGGTTTTTACGGTGATTTAGCGGATATTGTGCAATTCCAGTGCCAATCAATCGTATGATGATCAAGGGTTTTTAGGGAGTGTGTTGGCGGCTGTCGACGTGTGTCGCATGGCTCAGACCCCGGTTTCGATTCCTCGAATTTCTCTTTTTAGGTCAATGACTAAAGCACCTATATCGATGTGGTCGGGGGTAATGGCCGTAATTGCCACCGCCACCGGCCAACCCTGCGAAAACGCCACTGCACGCGCCCTCAGCGGCGGCTGCATTAGTACCGCCTCGATCCTGCAGTGCGGGGAGCGACGGTATTTCGTCAAACGCAACACGCCGGAACGGGCACCCATGTTTGCGGCCGAGGCCGACGGCTTGGTGGCGCTGGCCGCTGCCGGCGCCGTACGGGTACCGACACCGCTGTGCCATGGCGTCGCCGACGGCTACGCGTTCCTGGCGCTCGAATATCTAGCGCTCGGCAGCGCCAGCGGCGCTGCCCAAGAACAACTCGGGCGACAGCTGGCGACGTTACATCGGGTGACCCAGCCGCAATTCGGTTGGCACCGCGACAACACTATCGGCTCGACGCCACAGCTCAATGCACCGACCGACCATTGGCCAGAATTTCTACGCGAGCGTCGCCTGCGCTTTCAACTGCAGTTGGCGGCACGGCAAGCAGCTGGGCGCCCAGCCATCGCTTTAGGGGAACAATTGCTGGTACAGCTCGATGGGTTTTTTGCCGGCTATCGCCCGCGGCCGTCGTTGCTGCACGGCGATCTCTGGTCTGGTAACGCCGCGCAAACGATCGATGGCGATCCGGCGATTTTCGATCCGGCGGTTTACTTCGGCGACCGCGAGACGGACGTAGCCATGACCGAGCTATTCGGTGGATTTTCGACGCGCTTCTACGGTGCCTATCGCGAAGCGTGGCCGTTAGATCCGGGTTACGGCGTGCGGCGCGATTTATACAACCTCTACCACGTGCTCAATCACGCCAATTTGTTTGGCGGCGGTTATTGGTCGCAGGCGGAGCGAATGATGGAGCGTCTACTGGCAGAGATTCGCTAGCTATTTATGAAACCCAAACTTTCCGCCGGCGTCGTCGTCGTGCACTGCCAGCAACAGCACTTTCGCTTTTTATTGCTGCGCGCTTACCGCTACTGGGATTTTCCGAAAGGCGCGGTCGAACTCGGCGAATCGCCGCAAGCGGCTGCCTGCCGCGAAACGCTCGAAGAGGCGGGACTCGCAACGTTGGAGTTCCATTGGGGCGACGGGTACATCGACACGCCACCCTATGCGGGCGGCAAAGTGGCGCGCTACTACCTAGCGTACTCACCCTCCGCCGACGTCGTGCTCGGTATCAGCCCCGAGCTCGGCCGACCGGAACATCAGGAGTATCGCTGGGTTAATTACGACACAGCACGCGAGCTCGTCGGCCCCCGCGTACGCGCCGTGCTCGATTGGGCGCACCGACTGATCGGCGATCGTTGTTCGGCAGAGCCATTTCAAATACCCCCTCCCTAACAGGGTTGACGTACTTTTGATGCGCGGTATGCCGATTTGCGGCATACCGCACTGATAGCCCAAGCAGATTTTAATTGTTTGGACGCAATGGATAGATCCCGAAGTTTCGCGGAAAAATCAATGATCAAATTTGAAAACGAGACCCTGCGCACGAAAAGGACGGCAACCCCCATATCAAAGTTCAGCGTCGGATCGATAGCACGAATTGGCGTGAGTGTGACTTGTTACCGATAGCGCTCGAATCCGTTGCAGAGATTGTGAACTCCTGCCGGCAAGTCCGATTTCCTCGAATTCCATCGAAATAGACGAATTCGACGCTAGCGTGCATGCGGTGACAATCGCAGTACGCCGACACGACATTCTACGGGCGGGGTTTCAAGCGTCCTTAATGATTCCTTACGGTGGTTTGGGAATAATGCCGTTACTTCACTATGGAGAGATAGGCGAATGACGAGGAAGGGGAACCCCCCGTTGATCAGTAAGACGGCATTTGATTGCCCCTATTGTGGAGCCTACACCGAACAGCGGTGGTTCACGACTTACGCCAAGGAAAACGAGGAGGAATCAAAAACGCCATTTCTTCTCGATGAAGCAAAGGTGAAGGAGCTTTGCCCGGATGACGCAGCAAGCGCCAAGATACCGGCCCACATTAAGAGCGAAGTTTCAGGCGGTGATTGCTGGGGAAATTCGCCTTGATCGTCCGGATCTTCAATACGGCGCGAGTCGCATCAATAACTTGTCGCTCAGCCGATGCTACGTCTGCGCCAAATTCGCCGTATGGGTACATGACAAGTTAATTTTCCCACCGGAACGTCAGGCACTCCCAGCGAATGACGATTTGCCGGAAGACGTGCGGCGCGACTATGACGAAGCCAGCCGCATACTCAACGTGTCACCTCGAGGTGCCGCGGCGTTGCTTCGGCTCGCCATTCAAAAAATCTGCAAGCTGCTTGGCGAGACGGGGGACAACATTAATGACGATATTGCCAGCTTAGTCGCTAAAGGGCTGAGTCCGCTGGTGCAGAAGTCGTTGGATATCGTTCGGGTGGTCGGCAACGAGGCGGTACATCCGGGCGTGATCGACCTAAACGACGATCGTGAAACGGCGACCAAGCTATTTGATTTGGTAAACCTGATCGCCGATCAAATGATCACGACGCCCAAGAAGGTAGGCGTCCTCTACGAGAGCCTACCGGTGGCAAAAAAGGAAGCGATCACCCAGAGGGACGCTAAGACGCTAAGAAGCCATAGCGATTGGAAAACGCCCGCCGTCACGCCGCCATCACTTCCTTCAACTGATTCGGATGCCGGTCGAGCAGGCGCAACGCGACATCCGTCGATTTCGGCTGCATCATTTCTCCACGCTCGAAGCGACTGAACGCATTGATGCCGCCGCCCAAGATGTCGCCAATTTCCGCCTGGCTCAACTTCAGCTTGTGGCGAATGCGCCGAATCTCGGCGCACGACAGCAACCCTTGAGCGGCCGCGATCGCATCGTGGCGCGCGATCGCCGTCGCCGCCATGTCCTCGGGTGACAACACGCCCTCACCGCAGTCCGTGCACCAATCGCCCGGTTGATCGACATGAATCGTTTTGCCGCGATAGGTGAACGGCGTTTCCCGTACCTCGCGTCTGAATTTACCGCCCCCACAATTTGGACAGTTCATGGCTTTCACTCCTATCTCTCATCTCTATCTGTCTTTAAACGACATCACCCAGTAACCGACTTCATCCTCCGGTTCTTTCTTGTACTGGATCTTCACGTAGGCGACCTGGTCGCCGAGCTGCGCGTGGTAAACGTCTTGCCACACGCGATGATCCTTATGCGTCGTCATCGACTTCACGAAGTCGCCGCCATCGAGCGCGAGCATAGCGTCCCAAATGTCACCCTCGAGCAGCCCAAGCGCAAAGGCGCCTTGCAGCGCTGACTGGGTTGCGCTCGCCTGGCCGGCGCGCACGGCTTCCTGAAACTTCCCGAGAGGGTACGTTGGTTTTCGTTTTTCCACCCAGGGGGTCCGGCTCCGTTTTAGAAGCTAACCACGGTGGTTAGTCTCCCTTGGCCGAAATTCTAACCACCGTGGTTAGGTTTACCAGTACCGTCGATCGGCTCTTATTCCCCCGATTTATTTGTCACCAACCCCTATTTCGACAAAAGCCCATAATCGCCGTTTTTTTAGCAGGTTTAGAGGGTTTGGCGTGGGGCCATGGCCGGGCCGTGGCGATGTTCAACAGTTGTCAAAACTTCTTGTAAACGTCAAAAACCAGGCATGCCCGTCGCCGAATATTGTTTGGGCGCAATGGTATAGATGCAACTCCCTAACCCTCGCCGGCAACGGCGGCGGAGTGAACTGAACTAAGCCCGGCGAGGGAGGGTTAGGGAGGGGGTAAATACCAACGGCCGTCGGCGTAAAACGCTTTCGGTTATTACTGCTCCGGCAACGCCAACACCGACGCCCCGGCACGTGTGCGCTTGGCGTGCGCCAGCGCGCTCTGTACGCGGTTGAGCAGCGCCGGCACCTTTTCGCCGTGCTGGTAAATCGTCAACACGCTCGAGAAACTCGGCACCGGCAATGTCATACCGCGGAAGCTCAACACCGATTCGGTTGCCGCCCGCCGCGCCTTGTCGAGCGCGCGTTGGGCACCGTCTTGCTGCGTATTTGGAAATAAAATAATGAACTCGTCGTCGCCGAAGCGCGCGACTAAGTCATACGTGCGAAAGCGCACCAGCACATCGCGCGCATAACAGCGCAACACGGCATCGCCGGCGGCGCGACCGTGCTTTTCGTTCAGCGCGCGGAAGCCGTCGATGTCGAGCAGCGCCAACGCCAACGAAAATCCGTAGCGGGTTACGCGTCCGACCTCGGCTTCGAGGGCGCGCACAAACACCTCGCGTTTCGGTAAGCCGGTAACATCGTCGGCGATTCCGTGCTTGCGGGCATCGGTTAGCTCGATGCGTAAACGTTCGCGCTCGGTTTCGATCGACCGCAAATATTCGCCGGCGGCGCCCAAGCGCCGTTTAAGCTCGGCACGCTCGTGAATCAACTCGTCGAGACCTTTTAAGAAAAGTTGCTTGAGGTCGGCAAACGCTTGGAGCTCGCCGGCCGGCGCCGACGCGCCTAGCAGGTCCTTGAATTTTTCGTCGGCCGCGAACGTTTGTGTTACCTGCTGCGCCAAATCTTCGCTTAATTTATCCAGCTCGGGTGCGACCGGCTTGTCGTCGCTCACGGCAATTACCCGTGTGCGTACCGGTTCCGCTGCCGGTGTCGGTCGCGGTGCGGGCTTCGACGGCTCTTCGATCTTCGGAATCTCGATCACCGGTGCAACCGCCGGCTTCGGTTTCGGCGCGGTCGGCGTAAGGAACGGAATCAAGCGTTGTTGAATCAAGCGCGCCTTAATGCGCGTGGCCGGATGGCTTTCGCCATCGATCGCGTACCGTTCCAGCAGCGAGTGCAAAAACGTGAGGAACACTTGGCCGATACCTTCGCTGTTGCCCTCGTGCCGCTTGAGCCCGCGCGCGATCAACTTGCAAAGTGCCTCGCCGTCGGCGGTGCGGCGCAATCCTTCGAGATGGCCTTGTAGGCTGGCGACGAAAGCCTGTTGCGGTGTCGGTTCTGTCATTGGCGTTACCACGGTGCTGACCTCAGGTTTACAAAAAAGCTTAGTCGATCGATTGGACGTCATTCGGCCGCTCGTCGACGCTGTTGTCCTTCGGCACCGCCGCGAGTTCGACCTCGAAGCGATTACGGCCGAGACGCTTGGCGCGGTATAGCGCACGGTCGGCACGATCGATGATCGAGCTATACACATCGCCGGTCGCGTATAAGGTCAAACCGGCCGAGAAACTCGGTACTCGAATATTCTTGCCGTCGAGCGTGCAACTCATCGACGACGCGCGCGCCCGCACCTTGTCGAGCGCGGCGGCGGCGCCTTCAAGCGAGGTATTGGGCAACAGCACCGCAAATTCCTCGCCACCGTAACGCGCCACTAAATCGTGATGACGCAACGTCGACAACACATTCGCCGCGTACGCCCGCAGTACTTCGTCGCCGCCGGCATGGCCGTAGGCATCGTTGATCGACTTGAACTCGTCGAGATCGAGTAGCGCCATCGCCAACGGCGTGCCGTAACGTTCAGCGCGGCCGATTTCGTCCTGCAACCGGCGGGTGAATGCACGCCGGTTCGGCAAGCCGGTGAATTCGTCGGTCAAGCTCAGCAGTCGCACTTTATTCAGTTCATCGCGCAAGCGGTCGCTGTCCGACTTGATGAGCTTTAGGTAATCGCTGGTTTTGTGCAGCTTGATGCCGAGCGCGCGCTGTCCCTGTTTCAGTTCCTCGATCGCGCCGATCAAAATTTGCCGCATCGACTCGATCTCGTCGGCGCCTTCCGCCTGCTGCAGTGCGCTCAGCTCGATCTGCAGCAACGCACCGAATTCGCGATTCTGCGTGATCGCGTCCTGCACGTTTTGCGCAAACGCATCTTGCAGCTTGGCAATCTCCTCGCTCTTGCGATCGAGGTGGAGCCGATAGGCCGCGTTCACCCGGCGCTCGGCCGGCGCCGGCGATGGCGCTTCCGGCGGCGCGACGGCGACCGGGGCGAGCGGTATGACGGGCGTACTGTTCGCCGGCGGTGGATTATCGATGTGGCTCGGCGGCGTTGGCATTGGCATTGGCAGCGGTTCGCTCGCCGCCGGCGCCGTCTCAACCGTCGACGCAATCGGCGCCGGTACCGCCGGCGATGTTAACGCCAGCGCTTCCTGCAATTGCGTGAGTTTGGTGTTGATCTGATTGACGTGATCAAGCGTAGGACTGCGCGTATACGCGTCGAGCAAGAGACGCAACAGCATGCCATACACGCGCTCGACGTCGCGGTGCGCTGCTTCTTGATCGTCAAGGAGTCGAGCGATGCGCTCGTAGATGACCGCGCCCACCGCTGTCTCTTTGAGACCGCCGAGCACGGATAATAAAGAAGATTCCGATGGTAACCGGTCGGTGTTCGATGCGCCCGCAGACAAAACCCGCCCCCCAAGGAACTGGCACAGCCCGATGGCTATGTGCCGATGGTCGCTGTCGCTGCGTAAATCTTCCTTGTGTGGGACCTTCTGGCCGCTGGCAGCCGGCCGTTCTCTCCATGGCCGCCGGCGACTCTACGCCCGCACTTTTTAAATGACAACTGACGAACTGCGGCAGCTCGCTAGGCCATTGCTGCAAATGGAATTTTGGCGGGACAGCGTGAAAACCGCCCCGCCGGTGACTAGGCGTGAAACGGTCGACTGAGCTCATGGACCGCCTCGACCAGCGCGGCGACGTGGTCGGGCAGGATGTCGGGCGTAATGCCGTGGCCGAGGTTGAAGACATGGCCGCTGCCCTTGCCGAAGCTTTGCAAGACATTGCCGACTTCAGTGCGGATGCGTGCCGGCTCCGCATGCAATGCCGACGGATCGAGATTGCCTTGCAGGGCCACGCGCGCACCGACGCGCTGGCGCGCGTGGCCGAGATCGGTGGTCCAGTCGATGCCGAGCGCATCGGCACCGGCATCGGCCATGGCCTCGAGCCATTGGCCGCCGTTCTTGGTAAACATGATGAGCGGTACTCGCCGTTGTTCGCTCGTGCGCGTCAACCCACGGGCAATGCGCGCCATGTACTCGAGCGAAAACGCGCGGTAATCATTCGGCGTCAACACGCCGCCCCAGGTATCGAAAATCATAAGTGCCTGCGCACCGGCGGCAATCTGCGCATTCAGGTACACCGTTACCGAGCGTGCGAGCACGTCGAGCAGACGATGCAATAACTCCGGTGCTTGATAGCGCATTCGTTTAATTTGAGCGAAGTCGCGGCTGCTGCCGCCTTCGACCATATAAGTCGCTAACGTCCACGGGCTGCCGGCGAAGCCGATCAATGGCACACGGCCATCGAGCTCACGCCGGATCAAGCGCACGGCGTCGCCAACATAACGCAACTCTTGCTCGGGATCGGGTACGCCGAGCGCATCGATGTCAGCGGCGGTGCGCACCGGTCGTTCAAACGCCGGGCCTTCGCCTTCGACAAAGTGCAAGCCCAAGCCCATAGCATCGGGAATCGTCAGAATGTCGGAGAACAAAATTGCCGCATCAAACGCGAAGCGGCGCAGCGGTTGCAACGTGACTTCGCATGCCAGATCCGGCGTCATGCACAGCGTACGGAAGTCACCGGCTTTGGCACGCGTGGCGCGGTATTCGGGGAGATAACGCCCGGCCTGGCGCATGATCCATACCGGCGTGACATCGACGGGCTCGCGCAGCAAGGCGCGCAGAAAAAGGTCGTTCTTAAGTGGCTTCATGGGGCGCGATTTTACACGGCTGGGGATTTGGAAATACGTGCTGTTCAACGGCGGGATGCCTAAAGAATTCCGCAGATACTTACCCTTGCGTCTCCCTCCCCCCTTGCGGGAGAGGGAGACGCAAGGGGAGAGGGGGTAAAATTATAGATTGATAATCCTACCCCTCTCTCCTGTCCTCTCTCCCGCAAGGGGAGAGAGGGACCCTTCGATTTACACGCCCAGGAAATCGAGGATCCCTTCGGCGGCTTCACGACCTTCGAACACGGCGGTCACGACCAAGTCGCTGCCACGCACCATGTCGCCGCCGGCGAACACCTTCGGATTGCCGGTTTGAAAACGTAAGCCCTGATTTTCCTTGCAGACGCGCACGCGGCCGCGATCGTCGACGCCGATCTTGTGCTGGTCGAACCAATCGGCCGGGCTCGGGCGAAAGCCGAAGGCGATGATGACGCGATCGGCCGGGATGATTTCTTCGCTGCCCTCGATCGTCTGCGGCTGCTGTCGGCCGCGGGCGTCGGCCGGTCCGAGCTCGGTGGTCACGACCTTCACGCCTTCCACACCATCGCGGCCGACGATCTCGATCGGTTGGCGGTTCCACAAAAATTGCACGCCCTCTTCCTTGGCGTTCGCGACCTCACGCCGCGAGCCCGGCATGTTGGCCTCGTCGCGTCGATAGGCGCAGCTCACCTCGGTCGCGTCTTGGCGAATCGCCGTGCGTACGCAGTCCATCGCCGTATCGCCGCCGCCGAGCACCACGACGCGTTGACCCTGCATGTCGATGTAGTCGCCGGGCGATTGTTCGATCTTCAGCAAGCGGCGGATGTTCGAGACGAGATACGGCAGCGCTTCGTAAACGCCCGGCCGATCCTCGCCCGCGAAACCACCCTTCATATAAGAGTACGTGCCCATACCGAGAAACACGGCGTCGTAATCGCCGAGCAGTTTCGCGAACGGCACATCGGTACCGATATCGGTGTTGAGCACGAACTGCACGCCCATTTCTTCCAAAATCCGCCGGCGCGTTTGCACCACTTCTTTTTCTAATTTGAACGGTGGAATGCCGAACGTCAGCAAGCCGCCGATCTCGGAATAACGGTCGTAGACCACCGGCTGCACGCCGTTGCGCACCAGCACGTCGGCGCAGGCGAGCCCGGCCGGACCGGCGCCGACGATGGCGACTTTCTTGTCAGTGCGCACGACGCCGGACAAATCCGGCCGCCAACCCTGCTTCAGCGCTTCGTCGGTGATGTACTTCTCGATCGAGCCGATGGTGACGGCACCGAAGCCGTCGTTCAGCGTGCACGCGCCTTCGCACAGTCGGTCCTGCGGACAAATGCGGCCGCAGATTTCCGGCAACGAATTCGTACGGTGCGACAACTCCGCGGCCTCGAACAATTTGCCCTCGGCGATGAGCTGCAGCCAATTCGGAATGTAGTTATGGACCGGGCACTTCCACTCGCAATACGGATTGCCGCAGTCGAGACAGCGCGCACCTTGTGCGGCCGCGCCCTTGGCGTCGAACTGGCCGTAGATTTCGCCGTGCTCACGAATGCGAACATTCACCAGCTTCTTCGCCGGGTCCTGGCGCGGTACCTGCAGAAATTGAAAGACGTTTGACATTAAGCGGCCTGGCGCAGTGTCTCCAGCAAGCGGTCGAGATCGGTCGCCTTCGGTTTGACCAACCAGAACTTGCTCTGGAAATCGGGGAAATTGTCGAGAATCGTCTGGCCCCAGCGGCTGCCGGTTTCGTTGACGAACTCCTGGATCAAATCGCGCAGGTACTGCCGATGCGCCTCCATGATCTCGGTATGGATGCGATGGATGTCGATCAGCTCATGGTTGTAGCGATCGACGAAGTTGTTATCGATGTCGAGCACATAGGCGAGACCGCCGGTCATACCGGCGCCGAAGTTGAGGCCGGTCTCGCCGAGCACAGTGATGATGCCGCCGGTCATGTATTCGCAACCGTGATCGCCGATGCCCTCGACGATGGCGAGTGCGCCGGAGTTACGCACGGCGAAACGCTCGCCGGCGAGGCCGGCGGCATACAGCTTGCCGCCGGTGGCGCCGTAGAGGCAGGTGTTACCGATGATGGTCGACTCGTTGCTTTCAAAACGGCTGCCGTGCGGCGGATGGATGACGATCTTGCCGCCGGCCATGCCCTTGCCGACGTAGTCGTTGGCGTCGCCTTCGAGAATCAAATGCAAACCGCCGGCGTTCCAGACGCCGAAGCTTTGCCCGGCGGTGCCCTTCAAGCGCATGACAACCGGCGCTTGATCCATGCCGTGATCGCCGTGACGCCGGGCGATTTCGCCGGACAAGCGCGCGCCGATCGAGCGATTAAAATTGCGGATCTGGTAATGAAATTCACCGCCGGATAATTTTTCGATCGCCGGCAAGGCGTCGCGCACCATCTGCTCCGCCATCTCGCCTTTGTCGAACGATGGATTGAACATCACCCGGCAATACTGCGGCTTGTCCGGCGGCGCGCTGGCGTCGGACAAAATCGGCGCGAGGTCGAGATGCGATTGCTTGTCGGTCGCGCCCGGCAACGCCGTCAACAAATCGATGCGGCCGATGAGATCGGATAAACGAGTAACGCCGAGCTTCGCCATCCACTCGCGCGTCTCGCGCGCGACGAAGCGGAAATAATTCATCACCATTTCCGGCAGGCCGGTGAAATGTTGCAGGCGCAGCACGTTGTTCTGGGTAGCAACACCGGTAGCGCAATTGTTGAGATGGCAGATGCGCAAATACTTGCAACCGAGCGCAACCATCGGTGCGGTGCCGAACCCGAAACTTTCAGCGCCGAGAATTGCCGCCTTCACCACGTCGAGCCCGGTCTTCAAGCCGCCGTCGGTCTGTAATCGCACGCGCCCGCGCAAATCGTTCAGGCGCAAGGTTTGATGCACTTCGGTGAGACCAAGCTCCCACGGCGTGCCGGCGTACTTCACCGACGTCAACGGACTGGCGCCAGTGCCACCATCGTAGCCGGCGATGGTGATGAGATCGGCGTACGCCTTCGCCACACCCGCGGCGACCGTACCGACACCGGGACCGGAAACGAGCTTCACCGACACCAATGCGTGCGGGTTGATCTGCTTCAAATCGAAGATGAGCTGCGCCAAGTCTTCGATCGAATAAATGTCGTGATGCGGCGGCGGCGAGATCAGCGCCACGCCGGGGCGCGCGTAGCGCAACCGCGCGATCATTTCGTTAACCTTGTCGCCCGGCAGCTGCCCGCCCTCACCTGGCTTCGCGCCCTGGGCGATCTTGATCTGTAGTACTTCGGCGCTCATTAAATACGATGGCGTCACACCGAAACGACCCGACGCGACTTGTTTGATCTTCGAGGTTCTATCGCTACCGTAACGCTTCGGATCCTCGCCGCCCTCACCCGAGTTCGAGCGACCGCCGAGGCGATTCATGGCGATCGCCAACGCCTCGTGCGCTTCCGGCGACAACGCGCCGAGCGACATGCCGGCGGAATCGAAACGCTTAGTAATATTCTCGACCGACTCGACGCGTTCGATCGGAATGGCGACGGCGTCGTCGCGCAATTTGAGCAAGTCGCGCAACACCATCGGTGCGCGGCCGTTCACTAGCGCCGCAAACTCTAAATATTTTTCGTAGTCGCCGCTCTTCACCGCGGCTTGCAGCGTGCTGATGACATCCGGATTGAACGCATGGTACTCGCCGCCGTGAACGAATTTCAGCAAACCGCCCTGCGCCACCGAGCGCCGGCGGTTCCAGGCGTCGCTGGTGAGTATCGTCTGTTCGCGTTCGAGGTCGGCGAAGGTCGCGCCTTGAATGCGGCTGGTGGTGCCGGCGAAGCAACGCTCGACCACTTCATCGTGCAGACCGACGATCTCGAACAATTGTGCGCCGCGGTAGCTGGCCATGGTCGAGATGCCCATCTTCGAGATGATCTTGAACAGGCCCTTGTTGATGCCCTTGCGATAATTTTCGAGATACTTGCCGATATCCTTGTCGGCGACATCGCCGGTGCGCACGAGGTTACGCACGCATTCGTACGCCAAGTACGGATACACAGCGGTCGCGCCGTAGCCGATCAAGCAGGCGAAGTGATGCGGATCGCGCGCGGTCGCGGTCTCGACGACGATGTTGGCGTCGCAGCGCAGACCTTCGCGGATCAAATGGCCGTGCACGGCACCGACCGCAAGCAAGGCGTGGATCGGCAAGCGCCCGCGTTCGATGTTGCGATCGCTCAAGATGAGAATCACTTTGCCGGCGCGTATCGCCGCTGCCGCGGTGACACAGAGCGACTCGATGGCGCGCGGCAAACCAAGCTCGGCGGGATACGTAAGATCGAGCCACTCGTGCGCGTATTCCGGATCGTTCAACAATTGCAGCGCGCGAAATTTACCGATCGACAACACCGGCGAATCGACGATCAAACGCGACGCGTGTCGCGGTGTTTCTTCGAATACATTTTTTTCGCGGCCGAACACGACCTCGATCGACATCACGATCTGCTCGCGCAGCGGATCGATCGGCGGATTCGTCACCTGCGCGAACTGCTGACGAAAATAGTCGTACAACGAGCGAATGCGGGCCGATAACACCGCCATCGGTGTGTCATCGCCCATCGAGCCGACCGCTTCTTGCGCAGTCTCGGCCAGTACATGCACGACTTGCTCGCGCTCTTCGTTGCTCAAGCCGTACATCTTTTGATAAATCAGCAACGCGTCCGGATTCATCGGCGGAACGTTGGTGACATTGGTGTCGAGCGTCGCGTCGAGATAGCGCGTGTGTTCTTTCAGCCAGCGCTTGTACGGCTGGCGAATCTTGAGCAAGTTGTCGATGTCGGCCGGTAACAGCAATTTTCCAGTGGCGGTATCGGCCGCCACCATTTGTCCGGGCTTTAGCCGACCCTTGGCGATGACTTCTTCCGGCGAATAGTCGTAGACGCCGATCTCGGACGCGAGCGTAATGACACAACCGCTGTAGTCGCCGTCTTTGAGATCGCCGAGCACCGGATCGCGAGTGATGACGTAACGCACCGGCCGCAACCCATTGCGGTCCATGACACAGGCGGCGTAACGGCCGTCGGTCAAAACAATGCCTGCCGGCCCGTCCCACGGCTCCATGTGCTTGGCGTGAAATTGATAAAACGCCTGCAGGTCCGGATCCATGGTGCTGACGTTCTGCCACGCCGGCGGCACCAAAATGCGCATCGCCCGAAAGATATCGATACCACCGGCCAACAACGCCTCGAGCATATTGTCGAGACTCATTGAATCAGAACCGGACATCGATACCAGCGGCAACACGTCTTCCATTTTTGGAATCAACGGCGTGCGCATGCGCGGACCACGGGCAGCGGCCCAGAAGCGGTTGCCCTGAATGGTGTTGATCTCGCCGTTGTGAGCGAGATAGCGGAACGGATGCGCCAAGCGCCACTGCGGCCAGGTGTTGGTCGAGAAACGCTGGTGGAACACGCACAACGTCGACTCGAGGCGCGGGTCTTTGAGATCGGTATAGAACACCGGCAAGTTGGCCGGCATGACTAATCCCTTGTAGCTCAGCAACCGTGCCGACAATGACGGAACGTAAAACACGGGATCGTTTGCCTGCAGCGCCTTTTCCGTGCGACGCCGGGCTATATAAAGACGGCGATCGAAGGTGGATTCATCCATGCCGTCCGGAGCGCTGACAAATACCTGCTCGATCTGCGGCAAGGTCTTCAAGGCTTCGATGCCACAACCCTCGGGATGGGTGGGAACCACGCGCCAACCAGCGACGATCAGCCCTTCGGCGGCAAGCTCGCGTGCAAGCGTTTGCCTAGCCTGCTCGGCCAGCGTTGTCTCTGAATTTAAGAAAACGGCGCCGACCGCATAAACGTCGGTGAGGATAAAACCGAGCTCTGCCGCCAAGGCGCGCAGGAGCCGATCCGGCTTCTGCAGCAGCAGACCGCAACCGTCGCCGGTCTTGCCGTCGGCCGCCACTGCACCACGATGAGCCAAACGAGCGAGCGAGCTAATGGCGGTTTGTACCAGCCAATGGCTAGAACGGCCGTCCATATGGGCAATAAGCCCAAAACCGCAGCTATCTTTTTCGAATTCCGGCCGGTAAAGCCCCGCTGCCGGAGGATTTTGCATTGAATTCACACGTTTCTCGCTTGCTTCCGGACGCCAAACGGCGTGCTCAGGGTTAAAACCGCGGAAATACGTACGAAAAGGCCAATGAGTATACACCGGCCTCCAATCCGTGGAGCCAATGTTTGTCAAAAAGTGACAGCCGATTTATCCCCAATCGACAGAATTTAGAAAGCGTACGTGTTCGCGAATGGCGTAGCGATCTGTCATACCGGCGATGTAATCGGCCACCACCCGTGCTCGCTGCGTCTCCGGATCGTCGTCGGCGCGCTGCAAGCGCTCCTGATACTCGGCGGGCAGTAACTTCGGGTCCTGCCAGAAAACTTGAAACAAGTCCTGCACGGTCTTCGCGGCCTTGGCGCTGACTTCTTTGACCCGCGGATGGACATAAAGGTTTTGTCGCAAGAAGCGTTTTAGCGCTAGCACCTGTGCCCGCACCGGCTCGGAGTAACCCACCAGCGGCTGATCGCGCTCGCGTACGTCGTCGATGTTGCGAACACCGGCGGCGTCGATTCGCGCACGGCTTTGGTCGATGAAGTCGTTGACGACGACGTCGATCATGTGACGGATGGTTTCGTGGATGCGCCGGCGGGTCGGCAACTCCGGGTAACGCCGGCCGATGCGCTCGTACTGTTCGGCGAACAAGGCGATTTCCTGCAACTGCTCGATCGACACTAAGCCGGAACGCAAACCGTCGTCGACGTCGTGATTGTTGTAGGCGATTTCGTCGGCGACGTTGGCGACTTGCGCTTCCAGACCGGGTTGTTTCTTTTCGATAAAGCGCCGGCCGACGTCGCCGAGCTCGCGTGCGTGTTTGATCGAGCAATGTTTGAGGATGCCCTCGCGCATTTCGAACGTCAGATTTAATCCGGGAAAGTCGGCATAGCGCTCTTCCAGCACGTCGACCACGCGCAACGATTGCAGGTTGTGCTCGAAGCCGCCGTAGTCGCGCATGCAGTCGTTCAGCGCGTCCTGGCCGGTGTGACCGAACGGTGTGTGGCCAAGATCGTGCGCGAGTGAAATACCTTCGATCAAATCTTCGTTGAGGCCGAGTGCCCGAGCGATCGAGCGCGCGATCTGCGCTACCTCGATTGAATGCGTAAGGCGCGTACGAAACAGATCACCCTCGTGGTTAACGAAGACTTGGGTTTTATATTCCAGGCGCCGGAATGCGGCGCAATGAATGATGCGGTCGCGGTCGCGTTGATATTCGTTGCGGTAACGCGGCGCCGGCTCGGGATATTGCCGGCCACGCGAACGCGTCTCCGAGGCGGCATACGGCGCCAGCGCGCGCGCTGTCGAAGCGATGGCGTCGGCTGATGCCATCGGTCAGTCGGCCGCGCGGCCGGCGGCCAGCGTTTGCTCGAGCAGCGCCGTCGGTGCTTCGGCGGTGATGACGGCATCGCCGAGGCGCTTCAACAATACCAGCCGCAACTGGCCGGCCTCGACTTTCTTGTCGACCGCCATCAACTCTTTGAACCGTTGTGCGCTCAACCCGGCCGGCGCACGCACCGGCAAGTGCGCTGCCTTGAGCACCGCTTCGATGCGCGTTACATCGACATCGCTCAGCCAACCCAGGCGCCGCGACAGATCGGCCGCCATTACCATGCCGGTAGCGACGGCTTCGCCGTGCAGCCATTGGCCGTAACCCATGCCGGTCTCGATCGCATGGCCGAACGTGTGACCCAAGTTGAGGATGGCGCGCAACCCGCCTTCGGTTTCGTCGGCGGCAACGACGTCGGCTTTGTTACGGCACGAACGCTCGATGGCATATTGCAGCGCCTCCGGTTCGCGTTGTAACAACCGTTCGAGATTTTTTTCCAGCCAATCGAAAAATTCGGGGTCGCGGATCAGGCCGTATTTGACGACTTCCGCTAAGCCGGCGCTTAGCTCCCGCGCCGACAAGGTCCTGAGCGTATCGGTGTCGATTACCACGGCGCGCGGTTGATAGAACGCGCCGATCATATTCTTGCCGAGCGGATGATTGACGCCGGTTTTACCGCCGACCGAGGAATCGACCTGCGACAGTAACGTCGTCGGAATCTGCACAAACGGTACGCCCCGCTGATAGCAGGCGGCGGCGAAACCGGCCATGTCGCCGACGACACCGCCGCCGAGCGCGAGCACCGTGGTTTTCCGGTCGCAGCGCGCCTCGAGCAGTGCGTCGAAGATGCGCGTAAGCACGGTTAGGGTTTTGTGCTGCTCACCATCCGGCAGGATCACTTCGACCGGTTTAGCCGCCGACAACGACGCCCGCAAGCGCGGCAGATACAACGGCGCGATCGTTTCATTGGTGACGATGGCGATACGGCCGCTTAGGTGTGGCGCCATTATTTCCGGTCGTGCGAGCAGTCCCGAGCCGATATAGATCGGATAACTACGTTCGCCTAACTCAACTCGCAGCGTTTTCATTGCGTAGCACTTTCGTTGCCTTTTAGAGCTTGGATCTTGGTGACAATTTCTTGGGCCACCGCCGACGGCGAACGGTGGTCGGTGATGATGATGATATCGGCAGCGGCGCGATATAGCGGATCGCGCACGCGCAGAATTTCCTCGAATTTGGCGCGACGATCACCGTCTTGTAACAACGGTCGATTGCGATCGCGATGGGTCCGCGCCAACAATGTCTCGATGGGGGCTTGTAGGTAAACGACAATGCCGCGACTACGCAATACTTGCCGATTGCTTTCCGCCAAGATAGCGCCGCCGCCGGTAGCTAGCACCAAATCATCCCGCGTCGTCAGATCTTCGATCGCCGCCGATTCGCGCCGTCGGAAGCCGTCTTCCCCCTCAATTTCGAAGATGAGCGCAACGCTCGCCCCGGTACGGCGCTCGATCTCGTGATCGGAATCGCGGAAATCCTTCTGGAGTAAATCAGCGAGATGCCGCCCGATGGTCGACTTACCTGCCCCCATCGGGCCGATCAGAAAAATGCGGCCCGCCTTGTTTGTCATAGCGGCGGTATGCCAGCAACACGGCAAGAAATCAAGAGAGCGGCGTTTTGCGCCACTCTCTTGGCGGTTAACGTAGCGTCAAATTCTGAGACACGATGCGCGGCGTGAGGAAGATCAGGAGCTCTGTTTTGTTGTCCTTGAGGCTCTTGTTTTTAAATAACCATCCGAGCACAGGGATATCGCCAAAGAAGGGAATCTTGGTTTCGGTATTATTTTTGTCCTGCTCATAAATACCGCCAATCACTACCGTTTCCCCGTTGTCGAGTAATACCGTGGTATTGATATCTTTGAGATTCAAAAGACCAATGGATGCATCGACGAAATTATCCTTCGTGATATTGACATCGAGGTTGACTCGATCGTCGGGTGTAATCTGCGGCGTAACTTCGAGCTTTAGCGTTGCACGCTTGGTGGTTCGGACAACTTCACTGCCCTCGAATGATACGAACGTTGCTTCTTGCCCCTGCTCGATTTTAGCTTTCTTCTGATTGGCAGTAATAACGCGGGGACTTGAAATAATCTTACCCTGGCCTTCCTGTTCGAGCGCTGATAGCTCCAAATCGAGCATACGAGCGCCGGCTTGCAAGGTAACGGCAAAAAGACCCGGCGTTGTGGCCGTACCTGCACCACCACTAGCTAGGTTCACGTTAAAGCCGTTTGGCGAGGTCGCCGTACTGAGCGTACCGGGAGAATCGAGACTTCCACCGGTGACGACCCGATTATTTCCAATGGCGCCATCGCTCAAATGACCCCAACGAATACCAATTCCCTGGGCGAAGTTATTGGTGGCCTCCACCAGGCGAGCTTCGATCAACACCTGACGCACTGGTTGGTCGAGCTTGGCGATGAGCGAACGAACCTCACGTATCTTGCCAGGAGTGTCTTGTACTAATACGGAGTTAGTACGATCGTCTACCGTTACCTGGCCACGCGGAGACAGCAGGGAATTTGATGTAAGCGAATTATCTGCTGACGTTGGTGAAGCCTGAATAACGCTTCCACCCTGTGTAGTTGCTTGATTTGATGCTTTGACGGACTTGAGCAAAGCAGCGATATCAGACGCCTTGGCGTAATTAATCTGAACCAATTCCGAGACGAGTGGCTCGATTTCGATAATGGTCTTGGTGGCTTCGAGCGACGCTTTCTCTTTCGCCGCCACTTCAGAGGCGGGCGCCACCGTCACCACGTTGCCTTTTTTCCGTACCGCCAGATTTTTCGCATCGACGATAAGATCCAGCGCTTGGTCCCACGGAACATCTTTCAACCGCAACGTGAGAGCGCCTTTCACCGTATCGCTGACGACGAAGTTGAGCCCGGTAAAATCGGCAAGCACCTGCAAAGCAGCACGCACGTCGATATTCTGGAAATTGAGCGACAGCTTCTCACCGGAATAGCCGAATTCATCGACTTTCTTTTCATCGGGCTTTTCGATGACCGGCTTGATGCTAACGGTAAAAACGTCGCCGGTCTGATAAGCCACATGCTCATAGCGCCCCTTGGGGGTAATGACCATGCGCGTGTTACGCCCTTGCGCAAAAGTGTCGACGGTTTGCACCGGCGTTGCGAAATCGACCACGTCGAGCCGCCGCTGTAGCTCGGGCGAAACCGATGTGTTGCTGAAATCGAGGATGATTTCTCCCGCCTGCTCGCGGATATCGACACCCACCGCTGGATCGGACAGCTTGATCACGATCTTGCCGTCGGCTTGTGGACCGCGGCGGAAATCGATCGACTTCAAACTATATTTGCCGCTCTCGCGCGCACTGCCGAAGTGGGTCATCTTCGGCTGCTCAGCCGATGCAATGGTTGTCGGCGGCGCGTTCACGGTTAAGACATAATTATTGCCGTCGACCGCCGCGGTGTAACCCACCGGTTTCAGAAGGTTCAACACCAATCGCGTACGACCATCGGCTTCTACTGCCGTCACGCTCGTTACCGCACCGGCGCGCACCGGAACGGTTTTATTGACCATGGTTACCCGCGTATTCGGAAAATCGAACGAAATGCGCGCGGGATTGGTAATCGAGAAGGTACTGGGGTCGCTCGGGGTTTGCGCCATGCGCACCGTAATTTGTATACGCTCGCCGGGCAGCTTGGCATAGACCACTTCTTTAATTTCATTCAACGGTGGCGCTGTCGGCGCCGGCGCAGCAGCAACTTCAGGTTGCGCCGGCGCCACGGTTGTTGCCTGCTCGAGGCTGATAGCGGCCGCATAGCCCGTTTGGGTTTTTTCGACCTGCACCTTGCCCGGCTGATCCAGCACTAAATCGATGTTGGCGGTCGTTCCATCTGCCGCCATCGACGGATAGACGCCGCGCACGTATTGCTGACCGTCGAGATCCAGTGCCTGTTGCCCTAACTTAGTGTCAGGAAAGGCCAGGCGTAACCATTGACCGCCTTCGAGCACTTCTGCCTTGTACGACGCATCGCCATCTATCGTGACCTGAAGCGTTGGCGTCGAAGCGCCCGCCGCCCAGGACAGCGATTGAATTTCGGCAGCCGCTGCCAGCGGCGCCATCAGCAGCAGCGCCAAGCTGGAGAAACAGGCGGATATGGTGCGGCCCTTGGAAGTCATTGATCGTATATTCATGAGATCTACCTACCCTGTCGCGATCTTATTGTTCGGCGAGTGCCACGCTGGCCTCGCGCTCTACCCAATCACCTAACGGACCTTGCACCAACTCGATAAGGCTGATTTTTTCTTCGGAGATACGCAGGATCTTGCCGAAGTTCTGCCCCATATGATTGCCGACGGAAAGGCGATGCACGGTTCCGTCCGGCGCTTGAATCACTGCCCAAAATTGCTTGCCGCGTATCAGCGTGCCAACCATCTTCAACGCATCCAGCGGAAATTCTTCGAGCGCCTCTTTGCGCCGGTTCATGTCCGGCCGTGGGCCGGCGCCAGCGGTGGCTTGCGCCTTGCGACTAAATTGCGCGAACGGGTCCACCAAATTATCGGCAGCGTAGGCGAACTGCTCCTGCGGCTTAACCTCCGGCAACGGCTCAACTTTCGGCGTCTTGCCGGCATGGGCTGTTTTCACAAACTCTCGTAAATCATCCATTCCATCACTACTGCAGCCGACCAATAAAAGTAGCCCGCCAATAGATGCGAGACGAAACAAAAACGACTTAGCTACCGAGCGCTTCATAGAGTTATTTGTTGCCCGTGCGCGATTTTTTGGGAGTTGCGTCGGCCGGCGGTCCGGAATCGAGGTAACGATAGGTCCGCGCCGTTGCTGTCATGCTTAACCGAGGGCCCTTTTCTCCCGAAAGTGTAATATCCCCGAAGGTCACAATCCGCGGCAGGGCAGCAACATCACTGATGAACTGCGCCAGCTCGTGATAACTGCCGCTCACTTGGAGGCTAATAGGAAGCTCGGCGTAGAAATCTTTGGGCGATTCTTTCTCCGGCCGAAACAACGAGAACTCGAGTCCGCGCCCCAACCCAGCCTGGGTAATATCAACTAGCAGATCCGGCACTTCGGTAGTATTTGGCAGTTGCCGCAGCAAACTTCCAAAAGTGCGCTCCATCTCTTCCATCTGTTGCCGATAGATTTCGATATTGAGCGCCAGCAACTTCTTGTTGAGATACGTCTGGCGCAACTCCTGTTCTTGCTCCTGCGCCTTCGCCTTCTCTTCAAGCTTGTCGGCAATCAGGAACCAATAACCCAAGGCTAAGATCAACAAGCCCACTACCGCCACGCCGAGGATTTTGACCGGCAGCGGTAACGAGGAAATGTCGTTGAGATTTATATTTTTTAATTCGTCTAACGTCATGTCCCACTCCCAGACACCTCTGCCGCTTCCTTCTTGGTGATGTTCTTCACCTTCATGGAAAATTCGCTGACGCGGTCGCCGCCTTGCGGTTTGACATTAATCACTTCCAGCTCAGGATCGGCGAACCACTCTGAACCAGAAAAATTACGCATTAGCGCCGAGACTCGAGCGTTGGATTGTGCGGCGCCGGTAAGTGCAATCACATTCCCCGTCTGTTTCAACGTCCGCAACTGCACACCTTCCGGTACGCGCCGCACCAATTCGTCGAAAATATGAACGACGCGGGTACGGTCGGCCTGCAGCTGTTGAATCACATTCATTCGCGCGATCAAGTCTTGCCGCTTCTTCTTGAGCTCGGCGATCTCTTTAATTTCTTTCTCGACCTTGGCGATCTCTAGCTTCAAGAAATCGTTGCGTTGGTTCTGGACAACGATCAAATCGCCGACATGCAAATAAGCAGCACCGACGATCAACGCCGTCAACGCCCAAGCGCCGATCGCCAACCGCAATAGCTTTTGATCGAGATCACGCCGGCGCATCTCGCGCCAGGGCAATAGATTTAAGCGTGTCGTCATGGGTCGAAGCTCCGCAACGCGAGGCCACAAGAGATCATGAGCGACGGCGCATCATTGCTAAGTAATTGCGGCTTAACGCGCGTCGACAACGACATGCTGGTGAATGGATTTGCCACCATCGCCGGCACGCCGATGCGGGCCGCAACCAGCTCATCAATGCTCGGGATTTGGGCGCAACCGCCGGCTAATAGCAGTTGATCGACGCTATTGAACGGACTTGATGAATAGAAGAACTGCAATGCGCGCATGATTTCTTGGCACATCGCTTCCATAAACGGACGCAACACATCCGTTTGGTAGTTGTCGGGCAAACCGCCTTGTTTTTTGGCAAGGCCGGCTTCTTCATAAGACAAGCCGTAACGCCGCTGAATTTCTTCCGTCAGCTGGCGACCGCCGAAGGAGTGGTGGCGGGTGTAGACCGAACGATTGTTGTGCATGACATTGATCGTGGTCTCGGTCGCGCCGACATCGATAGTGGCGACCGTCTTTTCCATGCCGCCGCCCGGCATGTGATGGGCGATGAGCCCATAGGCGTTTTCCATGGCGTAGGTCTCGATATCGACTACGCCTGGCGTTAAACCGCGGCCCTGAATAACGGCTAAATAGTCGTCGACGATTTCCTTGCGACACGCGGCCATGAGGACATCGACCTCAGTAGCACCGGGTTCTTGCATTTGCAGTACTTGATAATCGAGGTTGACCTCATCAAGCGGGTAGGGGATGTAGTGGTCGGCCTCCATCTCAATCTGTGTCTGCCGCTCTTGATCGGAGAGGTTGGCCGGCATCTTGATGACTTTGGTAATAACATGCGCCGCCGGTATCGCGACCGCGGCATGCTTACAACGCGTGCCCGAGCGCTTGACGGCACGCTCGACGGCATCGGCAACCTGTTCGACTTCGGTGATGGCGTGCTCAACAACGGCGTTCTGCGGCAACGGCTCAACGGCGTAGCGTTCGACTCGGTAATGCTCTCCCTCTTTACTGAGCTCGAGAACCTTGACCGCAGATGAACTGATGTCGATGCCCACCAGCGGCGGCTGCTTTCGCGCAAAGAGCAACTCGGCTAGATTCGGCACTATTTCCCCTTAACATTCAATCGGTTATTATCTAAATGGATAATGTAGGTGAATGGTATAGAGAACTATAGTCCATGAAATTTGGAAATGACAAACCAACGCGGAACGGAAGATCTTGTTAGTAAAGCCACTCCCTAAATTTCGTGAACCGGCCATTTGCGGCGACGCACGTCCACGCTGTCGCCGTTCTTTCGTTATATACTGCCGGACGCTCGCGTTTTCGCTCGAATCTTCCTGACGATTTCCTCGCACCTAATGCAAAGTTTTCGGCAACTACTGGCTCGATTGGCGGCACATCTTCCCCGTCGACCGTGGCAACTCGCTCTCGTTGGATTCTTCGGTCTGATGGCCTTCGGTGTCGTCGTGCTGGCCATGGTCGCCTTGGCACTGGTACCGACACTGCCACCCCTGAACGACCTGACAGATCCCGACCTCAAGGTCCCACTGCGCGTATACACCGCCGATGGCGTATTAATCGCCGAATTCGGCGAAGAGAAGCGCATTCCGGTAAAGATCGACGCGGTGCCGCCGCAACTGATCCAAGCCATTCTCTCGGCCGAGGATCACTCGTTTTATCAACACCACGGTGTCGACGTCGTCGGTATCGTCCGCGCGGCGGTGTACAACTTCCGCACCGGCAGCACCGGGCAGGGCGCTAGCACCATCACGATGCAGGTCGCGCGCAATTTCCTGCTGAGCCCGGAAAAAACCTACACCCGCAAACTCAAAGAAATACTACTCGCCTTCAAGATCGAGCAAGAACTGTCGAAAGAACAGATCCTCGAGCTCTACATCAACAAAATTTTCCTCGGTCATCGCGCTTACGGTTTTGCCGCGGCGGCGCAGGTCTATTACGGCTCGACCCTCGACAAACTCAGCTTGTCCGAGATCGCGATGCTCGCTGGCCTGCCGCGGGCACCGTCACGCGACAATCCGGTCACCAATCCGCAAAGCGCGCTGGAACGGCGCGACTACGTGTTGCGGCATATGCATGACCTCGGTTACATCAACGATGCCACGCTCGAACAAGCCTTCAAGGCGCCGTTAACCGCGAGCAAACACGCGCTGCATTACGAGTTCGAAGCGCCCTACGTCGCCGAAGCGGTACGGCAATACATGCTGCAGACGTACGACGAAAAAACCTACGCCGGCGGCTTTCATGTCTACACCACGATCGACAGCAAACATCAGCGTGCTGCCAATCAAGCGCTGCGGCATGCGTTGCTCGATTACGATCGGCGTCATGGCTACCGCGGCGCCGTCGCGCACGTTTCGTTGCATGAGCCGCTCGACATGGGTCATCTTGATGACACGCTCAAGGACTACCGTGTTGTGGGCGAGTTGATTCCTGCGATCGTTACCAAAATCGGCGAAAAAAATGCGGGTGCCTACACGCAAGACGGCACCATGGTGTCTCTCGATTGGTCGGCCTTATCGTGGGCGCGGTCTTATATCAATGAAAATGCCATAGGCGCCATTCCGGAAACCGCAAGCAACGTAGTACGAGTCGGTGATGTGGTTTATCTAGAACCGCCCGTCACTACGGCCGAGATCACTGGCGTGGAAACGGGACATTGGCGTTTAGCGCAAGTGCCGCAAGTGACCGGCGCACTGGTGTCGCTGCGGCCGCGCGACGGCGCCGTGTTAGCACTTGCCGGCGGTTTCGATTTCACCAATAGCAGCTTCAACCGCGCCACCCAAGCCGAGCGTCAGCCGGGCTCAAGTCTGAAGCCCTTCATCTATACAGCGGCCCTGGAGAAAGGCTTCACCGCCGCCACCGCCGTCAGTGGCGCACCGATCGTCATTGAAGACGCCAATCTCGAAGATGAATGGCGGCCGGAAGATTATTCCCGCAAGTTCTTCGGACCAACGCGGTTACGTAAGGCGCTAGCGCTATCGCTTAACCTGGTGTCGATCCGCGTGGTCCGTGCGATCGGTCCGACATATGCCGCGGAATATCTCGGTCGCTTCGGTTTCGATCCGGCCAAGCTTCCGCACAACTTGTCGCTCGCGCTCGGGACGGCGTCAGCGACACCCATGCAAATGGCAACGGCTTTTTCGGTCTACGCGAACACGGGCTTTAAGGTCGAGCCCTACTTCATCACGCGCGTGGAAGACAGCAAGCACAACGTCATCGAGCAAGCAGACCCGCTCATCGCCTGTGCCGACTGCGAAACCGCCGGCACGGCGGTCGCCGCCAACCCGCGCCTAGCACCGCGCGTGCTGAATGCCGACGTCAGCTTCATCACCACCAGCATGATGCAAGACGTCATTCGCGAAGGCACGGCGACGGCAGCCAAAGTACTCGGCCGTAACGATCTGGCCGGCAAAACCGGCACCACCGACGATTATCGCGACGCCTGGTTCACTGGCTTCAACCGCGACGTGGTGGCGACGGCTTGGATCGGTTTCGACCAACCCACATCGCTCGGGCGTGGCGAGGCGGGCGGGCGTACCGCGCTGCCGATGTGGATCGACTACATGCGCGTTGCATTAGACGGGGTGCCGGAACAACGCCCGGTTCCACCAGAAGGTATCGTCAGGGCCTATGTCGACAGCGAAACCGGCACCCTCGTCGAAGCCGGCAGCCCCAATGCGATCGAGGAGTATTTCATCCGCGGCCACGAATCCGGCGGCGCTACCGCGGCAACTGACCTGCCAACCACCGATGCCGTCGATACAACATCGCTACCGGCGCCCTCGGTACCTTCCGAATCTGAAAAGGTGCGTGAAAAACTCTTCTAATGCCCCCTCGATCGAACTCGCGGCATAGCCGCTCTCGCCCGCGCGGCGAAGAGCAGAAACGCCTGCGTATCACCGCCGAGGCGGCGCGCATCATGGCGGAAGAGGGTGTTGATGATTATCAAACGGCGAAACGCAAAGCGGCGACGCGGCTAAACATCACCGACCAGCAACATCTGCCCAGTAACGAAGAAATAGAAGCAGCGCTGGCGCAGCACTTACAGCTGTTTCATGGTCCGGAGTTGGCACGCAATACGCGGCGGCTGCGCGAAATTGCCTTGCAGGCGATGCGCTTTCTCGAGGCCTTCGAACCACGCCTGGTCGGTTCGGTGTTAAGTGGAACCGTGACACCGAACGCCGAAGTTCAACTGCATGTCAGCGCCGACACGCCGGAAAACATCGCCCTGTTTCTGGGCGAGCACCATATTCCGTTCGAGCAGGGCAAACGGCGCTTACGCTTTGGCGACGAACGTTATGAAAACGTGTCGGCCTTTCGGTTCTCAGCCGATGGAACCACTATCGAGCTTTGCCTCTTCAATTCCCGCGCTGTCCGCGAACCCCCGCTAAGCCCGGTAGACGGCCGTCCCATGCGGCGAGCCAATTTGCGCGAGGTCGAGTTATTGCTCCAGCGGTAAATCCCACGACTTCCTTGTCGAAAACCCTGGCCTAAACTATATAAATAGCTGGGCATAGATAGAACGCAAAGCTAATAAACCACGCTATCCACCGACCCGCTTCGTCGGGGCGGAACGATACAAACCTGCTACTTTCGCCTTAGGGCGATTGAGTAATCTTAAGGGGCGATCACAATGAAGAGAAATTTTTACGCCGCAATCTTGGCTACGAGTTTAGTTGCGGGTTGCGGAAGCAGTGACAGCGACGGCGCGTCCGTCGGAACTACGATAACCCTTAACCCGTCGTCGATTACCTGGACCGCCAGTGCAGATTTAAATCCGGGGGCGTTCGAACGAACCCGCGTTACGGTAAGTCTCGTCAGAGGTGAAGCGCCCCTAGCAAATACGGAAGTCGAGCTCTTCCTTGATCTCTCAGACGGAACGACGACCGGCGGTCAAGCAATGGTCCTGCGGGACACCGACGGCACAGCACACGCGTCACCCTACAAGGTAACTACCGATTCCAACGGAATCGCTCGAGTTCTCGTCGATGTCTTCATCGGCGAGGGTACGTCTTACACCGGCTCGCTCAGTGCGTATAGCGGTGCTGCCCTAGGTAGCATGACCATTACCGTGTCCTGCGAGGATGGAACCGCTACCTGCCCATAGGTAGACAGCACGAGGCAATTACGATTTGGAAGCTTCGCGCAACGCTTGCTGCGCCGCCGCCAACAACGTCGGGGCATCGCTGAATGGTGCAAGTTCAGCGATGCCGATGGAGACAGACACCGGCGGCAGAATGCTCTCGTCGGACATTAGTACCACCGCCTCGCCGACCGCATGCCGAACGCGCTCGGCGACCACTCCGGCCCCCGCGATATCCGCTTCCGGCAACACAATCGCAAACTGCCCGGCGCCGTAGCGCGCCGCTAAATCTGTCGGCCGCACACTATTGAGCAACGTCTGCGCCACCGCGTATAACGCGTGGTCACCGGCGTCGTAGCCGAAATCGGCGTTGTATTGGCCGAAATCATCGATATCGACCAGCAACAGTGCCAGCGATTTACCGGCCATCGAGCTGCGCATGATTTGCCGCGGTAATACGTTTTCCAGCCAGCGGCGATTGTGCAGGCCGGTGGCCTCATCAAGCGTGGCGTGGCGCTTATAAGCCGCGGCCAGTTGACCGGTGTTACCGACGGTGCCGGCGCTGGCGCGCAAGCGCTCGGCCAATACATTCAAAAGGTTACGGGCCAATGGATGCGAGGTGGCGACCAGCGTGCCGGCGGTTTGTGCATCGACCACTAAGACGCGGGCGGCCTCCAGGGCCATAACCGTCACCGTAGACGGCGCCCATTGAAACAATGACAACTCGCCGAAGCCGTCGCCGACTTCGATGAAAGTGTCCGGCAAAATCGATGAGGGATCGCGCGCCCGCAGGCGGCCGCTGAGAACGAAGTAGAGCGCCGGGCAGGTTTCGCCGGCGCGCACTAAGACTTCGCCGACGACTAAGGTGCGCACCGCACAGCGGCGCAACAAGCCTTCGACGCCGCTAAGCTCGACGCCTTCTAAAAGGCGCAGTTGGACCAACTCTTCACGTGTGGCCCGCGGTAAATCAGCTGATACGCTATCGCTGTTGCTCCATGACGGCGTCGTTGATTGATCAGTAAATTGCAGCATTGCATCCACCTCTGTACCCCGACTTATCACCTACGTATAAAGCAAGCTTGGTGCCAGCGTCGGCCGGCCGTCTCAATCTTGGCTTTTCCCTGCCGGAACAGGCCGGTAGAATCGGCCTCCCTTTCGTCGAGCCCGCCGAGACCCTTTGAAAAACCATCTAGAAAGCCTAATTGTGCAGGCCTTGAGCCAACTGCAGACGGCCGGAATCCTGCCGCCCGATGCGGCCCCGGCTATCACCATCGAGCACACCCGCGCCAAAGAGCACGGCGACTTCGCCAGCAACATTGCGCTGGGCCTCGCCAAAATCGCTCGCTTGAAGCCGCGCGAGCTCGCCGAAAAAATCGTCGCCGCATTACCTGTGTCCGAACGCGTGGCCAAGGTCGACATTGCCGGCCCTGGTTTCATCAACTTTCATCTGCGGGTCGACGCGCTGCATGACGTCGTCCCGGTCATCCTCAGGCAAGCGCCGGCGTACGGCCGCAACACCAAGGGTCAAGGCAAAAAGGTGATGGTGGAATTCGTCTCGGCCAACCCGACCGGCCCACTGCATGTCGGGCACGGTCGGCAAGCGGCGCTGGGCGATGCGCTGTCGTCGCTGCTCGAATCGCAGGGCTACGCCGTCACTCGCGAGTTCTATTACAACGACGCCGGCGTGCAGATCCAAAACCTAATCCTGTCGGTACAAGCGCGCGCCAAAGGGTTGAAGCCGGGCGACGCCGGTTGGCCCGAAGCGGCGTATAACGGCGAGTACATTCAAGACATCGCCAACGATTTTCAGGCGAAGAAAACCGTACGCGCGTCGAACGGCGAAGCGGTTACCGGCAGCGGCGACGCGAACGATCTCGACACAATCCGCAAATTCGCCGTCACCTATCTGCGCAACGAGCAAGACATCGACTTACAGAAGTTCGGCGTGAAGTTTGACAACTATTATTTGGAGTCGAGCCTTTATACCGACGGCAAAGTCGAGGCAACGGTCAACGCGTTGGTCGCGAGCGGCAAGGCGTTCGAGCAAGACAACGCCTTATGGTTACGCACAACCGAGTACGGCGACGACAAAGATCGCGTCATGCGCAAATCGGACGGAACGTACACTTACTTCGTACCCGACGTCGCTTATCACGTCACCAAGTGGCAACGCGGCTTCGGTATCGTCATCAACGTTCAAGGTACCGACCACCACAGCACGATCACGCGCGTTCGCGCCGGTCTGCAGGCGTTGAACATCGGCATTCCGCCGAGCTATCCCGACTACGTGCTGCATAGTTTGGTTAAGGTCATGCGCGGCGGACAGGAAGTAAAAATTTCTAAACGCGCCGGTTCGTACGTGACGGTGCGCGATCTGATCGAATGGGTTGGGCGCGACGCCGTGCGCTTTTTCTTGATATCGCGCCGCGCCGATTCCGAGTTCGTGTTCGATATCGATCTGGCGCTGTCGCAGAGCGAAGATAACCCGGTGTACTACGTGCAGTACGCGCACGCCCGAGTGTGCAGCGTGTTCAAACAATTATCGGAGAAAGGTTTGCCGTACGATCGAGCTAACGGCAATGCTCAGCTCAGCCGACTGATCGAGGATCACGAGCGCACGCTGATCAACAAGCTCGCGCGTTATCCCGAGGTCATTGAAAACGCCGCGGCTGATCATGAACCGCACGCCGTTGCGCAATATCTGCGCGAGCTCGCGAGCGACTTGCACTCCTATTACAACACGCACATGTTCCTCGTCGAGAAAACCGATCTGCGCGACGCTCGTCTCAACCTCATCGCCGCTACGCGTCAGGTGTTAGCCAATGGCTTGGGCCTGCTCGGTGTATCTGCACCGGAGAGCATGTAACCGATGGTCGCGCGCCGCCGCCCGCCTGGAACTTCCGGAAAGAAACGCGTCCCCGGTTGGGTGTGGCTGTTGCTCGGGTTGGCGCTCGGTATCAGCGGCGTTTTGATTACCGAGTTGGTCATTAAGCGCTCGGGTTCGTCGGATGGTCTCGCCGGTTTATTAACGAGTAAAAAATCCAAACACGTTGAGCAACCCGTGACCGTGCCGAAAAAGGCCGAACCGGCACCCACCAAACCGAAACTCGATTTCTATACGGTCCTGCCGGAAGTCGAAACCGTATTACCCGATCGTCGCACGAAGCCGGCGAAGGTCGAACGGACCGAAGAGGGGGTCGGTTACATCTTGCAGGCCGGCTCGTTCGCCAGCTACGAAGAAGCCGATCAATTGAAGGCAAAGCTCGCGCTGCAGGGGATACAAGCGCAGATTCAAAAGATCAGTATCGAGGGCAAGGGCGAATTCCACCGCGTGCGCCTCGGTCCTTATGCGCGTGTCGAGGATCTCGACGCGGCCCATCAACAGTTAGCCAAAATTGGCATTAAAGCGATTCGGCTGAAAGTGAAAAAGAGCGCGGGTTGATCGGCGCGACTCGCTCGCACCGACCGCCGTTCAGTCTTCTAAATAGGTATACCCTTCTAATCCGGCCGCCAGCTCGGTGAAATAAAGCTCGCGTTGCTTGGCGTCCACGCCGGTGACGGCGCCGACCTTCTGCCGGTACGCCGCCAACAAGTCCTCCGGATCGAAGTGAACGAAGCGCAGTACCGAATCGACCGTGTCGCCGCGACACGGCGCGACCAATCGGTGGCCACCATCGGCGGTGAGCTCGACGTGCACCGAATCGGTATCGCCGAACAAGTTATGCAGGTCGCCGAGAATTTCCTGATAGGCGCCGACCATGAACATGCCGATTAAATACGGTTCGTTGTCGCGCGGCGCATGCAATGGCAACGTCGTGTCGACACCGCCAGCGCTAACGTACTGATCGACACGGCCATCCGAGTCGCAGGTGATGTCCTGCAACACCGCCCGCCGCGTCGGCGGCTCGTCTAAACGACTGAGCGGCAACATCGGAAAAATCTGCTCGATCGCCCAGTGATCGGGCATCGATTGAAATAGCGAGAAATTGCAAAAGTATTTGTCGGCGAGTTTCTCGTTCAGCTCATCCAATACTTCGCGATGGGCCTTGGCCGACGGCGCCAACAATTCGCGCACCTTCCAACAGATCGCGAAATATATTTGTTCGGCGCGCGAACGCTGCTCGAGCGTGAGCACGCCATGGGTGAACATGCCCTGCGCCTGCGACAAATAATTCGCGGCGTCGTGGTAAGCCTCGATCGCCGAGCGGCTCGACAATGCGGCATACGCTTGCCACATGTCGCCAATAATCGCCGGCTCGTTCGGCTCCGCTTTCGCCACCGAATCGCGACCGGGTGCTTGCTCGCAGTCGATAACGTTGGTGATGAGTACGGCGTGGTGCGCGGTCATGGCGCGGCCGGATTCGGTGACGATGTCCGGCTGGCGTAATTTTTTCTCGGCGCAGATCTCGGCGAGCGCGTGCACGACGTTGTTGGCGTATTCGGCAACGGAATAATTCATCGAGCAGAAACTGCGCGAGCGCGTGCCTTCGTAGTCGACACCGAGACCGCCGCCGACGTTGACGATGCGAATGTCGGCACCGGTAGCGCAGAGCTCGGCGTAGTACCGCGCCGCTTCGCGCATGCCCGACTGGATGTGCTGCACGTTGGCGATCTGCGAGCCCATGTGGAAGTGCAGCATCTGCAACGCACCGAGCTGGCCGGCCTCGCGCAGGCGCGCCACGCAGCGCAGCGCCTCGGACGACGTAAGGCCGAACTTCGATTTATCGCCGCCGGTGTTTTGCCACTTGCCGACACCGATCGACGACAGGCGCACGCGCACGCCCACGAGCGGCGTAATACCGAGCTGCTTCGCTTCGGCGAGCACGCTTTCGAGCTCGGACAATTTTTCGACGACGATGTGGACCCGGTGGCCGATGGCCTTGCCGATCAGCGCCAGGCGGATGTACTCGCGATCCTTATAACCGTTGCAGACGACGATGGCGTTCGGGCGGGCGCGCGCCAACACCGCCAGCAATTCGGGTTTGGAACCCGCCTCGAGACCGAGGCGATCACCGCCATGCTCGAGCAACGCGTCGACGACGCTACGCTGCTGATTGACCTTGATCGGGTAAACCGCGGTGTAACGACCGCTGTAGTTATGCGCGACGGTGGCGCTATCAAACGCTTGCCACAGCTCGCGCACGCGGTGCTGCAAAATGCCGGAGAACCGCACCAACACCGGTAACGCTAAATCGTTGCGCGCAAACTCGCGCGTCAGCTCATAAAGATCGATGCCGGGGTGGTCACTGGTCGGATCAGGGCGCGCGATCAAGTGACCGCGCGCGTTGATGTCGAAGTAGCCGTTGCCCCAATGCGCGATATTGTAAAGGTCGCGCGCCTTTTGGATGTTCCAGTCAAACATGGGGCGCAAGTATCGGGAAGGCGGTCGCGCGGTGCAAGTCGTCTTTTAACGATCGCACATCGCTCGATCGTTTCGCCGGGCCACCGATTAACGTTGGTTCCTACTTCAATTTGTCGGCGAATTTGCTAAGTGCCGCGGTAGCACATTGATCGTCGACATCGCCGGCCGGCGAACCCGCCACCCCGATCGCTCCTATTACGTCGTTGCCGGTTTGAATGGGTACTCCACCGCCTAAATAGAGCACTCCCTCGAGCATCGGTAGATATTGCAACGATGGATCCTTTTGGATCCGCTCTAATCCGGCGACGGTGGAACGCCGAGTCGTGGCCGAGGTGTAGGCTTTGCGTCGACTGCTGTCGAGTGTGTGCGGGCCGGTGCCGTCTCCCCTTAGCACAGTCTTAATTTGACCGGCGCGATCGACTACCGTCACTGTCACCGCGTACCCTTTCTCGCGGCAAGCGGCTGCCGCCGCTGTTGCCATTTCGCTAGCCAGCTCAAGCGAAATGTTTTTCTCGCTGCGTATCAACAGCGTTTCGGCGTTGGCAGTGGTGAGAACCGAAATGGATGCCAAGAATCCAACGAGCAGGTTCCTTTTGTGTGTGCCCATATTTTTATTCTCCAGTATTAACGACTACCTCCGCTCTCGCCGACGAGGTAGAACGACATGTTTACGATTTGTGTCTCGAGTGCGCCTTTCGGTTCATTCGTTTTTCGGTTCAGCTTCTGCCGAAGCATCTTTGGACCCCAAGTAATAACGGAAATTCCTCGGTTAGCGCTCGCAGCATGCGTAAATTGTCGAGCGCCAGCGCGTCCCCCTTCGTTTTTGGACGACAACCGCCGAGGGGATGTTCCGCCGCGATCGAGTCGCTAAAATGCCGGCACTTTTCCCAGCCGGCAGATGACGATGACACTCGACAAGAATTGGTACACCGAAGAATGGGCCGAACAGGGTTCGGCGATCTCACTCAAGATCAAGCGCAAGTTGCACGAAGAGCAGTCGCCTTATCAGAAAATTGAGATCTACGAGACCGAAACCTTCGGCAAGCTGATGACGCTCGACGGACTGGTCATGGTCACCGACCGCGACAATTTCATGTATCACGAAATGATGTCGCACCCGGCGCTGTTCACGCATCCGAACCCGAAGCGCGTGCTGATCATCGGCGGCGGCGATTGCGGCACGCTGCGCGAGGTACTGCGGCACGAGACGGTCGAGCTGGCGGAGCAGGTCGAGCTCGACGAACGCGTGACGCGCGTGGCCGAAAAATATTTTCCGGACCTGTGCGCGGCAAATAATGATCCGCGTGCACGGTTACATTTCGACGACGGCATCGCTTGGGTGGCAAAAGCGGCAGCGGCCAGCTACGACGTCATTATCGTCGACTCGACCGATCCGGTCGGGCCGGCGGCGGGTCTGTTCTCCGAAGAGTTTTATCGCAATTGCCTGAAGGCGCTGGGCCCGAACGGCATCGTCGTCGGCCAGAGTGAGTCGCCGTTGTTTCATGCCGAGCTGATCCGCTCGGTGCAGAAAGCGCTAGGTGCCGCCGGCTTCAGCGACGTAGCGACACATCACTTTCCGCAATGCACGTATCCGTCCGGCTGGTGGAGCGCGACCATGGCGAGCAAGGGCGGGGTGTTGGCATCGTTCCGCGAAGCGGCGGCGAAAGCCAAACGCTTTCCGACGCGCTACTACAATCACGCGATTCACCACGCGGCACGGGCGTTGCCGGAATTTTTGCTGAACCGTTAAAAAATAAAGGGCGCCATCGGCGCCCTTTTTGTCACCCCCACCCTAACCCCCCGCAACAGCGCGGGGGAGGGAATACGGCTAGAACGGGGTGGTCATGACGATTAGAAGTTGTACGCCTTCTCACCATGCTCGGCGACATCGAGCCCTTCGCGTTCAGCCTCTTCGCTGACACGCAGGCCGATGGTCCAGTCGATCAGCTTGTACAGCACCAGCGATACCACACCCGACCAAACGATCGAAGTGCCGACACCCCACACTTGGCTCATGAACTGCGCGCCGGCATCGAAGCTGGTCGCCGTGGCGTTCGTGCTGTAGTCGAAAATGCCGGTGCCGCCGAGTGCCGGGTTGACGAACACGCCGGTTAACAGCGCACCGATGGTGCCGCCGATGCCATGGATGCCGAAAACGTCGAGCGAGTCGTCGTAGCCGAGTTTGACCTTGAGCCATTCCACCGCCCACAAGCACACGACACCGGCAACGCCGCCGATCACGAATGCGCCGGGCAGACCGACATAGCCAGCCGCCGGTGTAATTGCCACCAGGCCGGCGACTGCACCCGACAATGCGCCGAGCAGGGACGGACGGCCCTTTACTAGCCACTCGGTGAAGGTCCAAGCCAACGCTGCAACTGCCGTCGCGAGCAGCGTATTGACGAAGGCGATGATGGCGCCGCCGGCAGCTTCGAGATTGGAACCGGCGTTGAAGCCGAACCAGCCGACCCACAGCAAGCAAGCACCGATCATGGTCATGGTCAGGCTATGCGGTGCCATGTGCGTGCGCGGGAAGCCGATACGTTTGCCGATCACGAGCGCGCCGATCAGGCCGGCGATACCGGCGTTGATGTGCACTACCGTGCCGCCAGCGAAGTCGATCGCGCCTTTGCCGAACAGAAAGCCGGACGGATCTTGGTAGGCCGACGGGCCGCCCCAAAACCAGACCATGTGGGCGATCGGTAAGTACGAGAACGTGAACCACAAGGCCGAGAACACCAACAACGCCGAGAATTTGATGCGCTCGGCGAACGAGCCGACGATCAGGGCGGTAGTGATAGCGGCGAAGGTGAGCTGGAACATGGCGAACACCAGCTCGGGAATGACGACGCCCTTGCTGAAGGTCTCAACCGCTGTGTCCGGCGTCAGCCCCTTCAAGAACACCTTGCTGAAGCCGCCGATGAAGCTGTTCAGGCCACCACTGTTGGCGGTAAACGCCAAGCTATAGCCGTACACCACCCACAACACGGCGATCAGGCAGAAGATCGTGAAGACCTGCATCAACACCGACAGCATGTTCTTCGAGCGCGTTAAGCCACCGTAGAACAGCGCCAAACCGGGGAGCGTCATCAACAACACCAGCAGTGTCGATACGATCATCCAAACCGTATCGGCTTTATTCGGAGTCGGGGCCGGATCCGCAGCCCACGTCAGTACTGGGAGCAGGGCGAGCAACGCGCCTAACAACCCTCCCAGGGTCAATGTTGAAGCTTTTAATTTCATGATTGGGTCCTCTTAAAGCGCATCTTTGCCGGTTTCGCCGGTACGAATGCGCACTACCTGCTCAAGGTCGAATACGAAGATCTTGCCGTCGCCGATCTTGTCGGTGCGCGCCGCCTTGGTAATCGCCTCGATCACGCGGTCGAGCAAACTGTCTTCGATCGCCACTTCGATCTTTACCTTGGGCAGAAAATCGACGACGTACTCTGCCCCGCGATAAAGCTCGGTATGGCCCTTTTGCCGCCCGAACCCTTTCACCTCGGTGACGGTGACACCTTGCACGCCAACTTCCGACAAGGCATCGCGCACGTCATCGAGCTTAAAAGGCTTGACGATGGCCGTTACAAGTTTCATGGGTTATCTCCGCCTTTTCTGAAAAGTAAGACTGGCTGGCACCAGCCTATGCCGCCCATTAGCAATCCATATGCCACTAATTTCGGCGTTTAATAACAGCCACATAACGGTATCTGCGCCGACCGAGACGGGATGAATGCACCATGATGAAACAGCGAATTGCCGTGGCCGCACAAATCAGTGCGCACCTTAACTGCGGTTGCTCGCTCAGGCGACTGTCGCTACCCTTCGACGCCATAGCCGCGCAGACGCAGGAGGCGCCATGATCCCACCGAAATCTCTCGACGAAATTTTCTCGACGATCGCCCGCGTGTTACCGAGCACGCCGATTGAGCTCGAGCGCAATGTGCGCACCGCGTTGACCGCCGCCTTCGATCGCCTCGATCTAGTGACGCGCGAGGAGCTGGAGGTACAGGAAGCGGTATTGGCGCGCACCCGCACCCGTTTGAAAGAGCTCGAAACGAAAATCACCGAGCTCGAACACCGACTCGCTAAGTAATCGCATTACGACAAGGGAGGAGTGTCCGCGAATGGCTCTCGCCGTCGTGCATAGCCGCGCGCAGGTCGGCATCGATGCGCCGCCGGTAACGGTTGAAGTTCACCTCGCCAACGGCTTGCCGAATTTGTCGATCGTCGGGCTACCAGAAGCGGCCGTAAAGGAAAGCAAAGATCGGGTACGCGCGGCATTACTGAGCGCTCACTTCGAATTTCCCGCTAGACGTATTACGATAAATCTTGCTCCGGCCGATCTTCCCAAGGAAGGCGGCCGCTTCGATTTACCCATTGCTATCGGCATCCTTGCCGCCTCCGGGCAGATGCCCACGGCCGAGCTGGATGGCTACGAATTTATCGGCGAGCTCGCCCTTACCGGCAAATTACGACCGGTGCGCGGTGCCCTCAGTGCCGCACTGGCCGCGCGCGCCACGAGTCGAACGCTGGTGATACCCGCCAGCAACAGCCCGGAAGCGGCGCTGGTCACGAACGTCACCATTCTTGGGCCGCGTCACTTATTGGAAATCACCGGTCACTTCAACCAGGACCAACGACTGTCACCGGTGCCGCAAGTCCGGCCAAGCGCCAACGCGCAAGAGACGCCCGACCTCAGCGATATCAAGGGCCAACAACGCGCCAAACGTGCCCTCGAAATCGCCGCTGCCGGCAATCATAGCTTGCTCTTGATCGGCCCACCCGGTACCGGCAAGACCATGCTCGCCAGCCGGCTGCCCGGCATCCTGCCGCCGCTAACCGAGGCCGAGGCATTGGAAGTCGCCGCCATTCGCTCTGCACACAACGGCTTTTCGATCGAGCAATGGGGTCAACGGCCGTTTCGTACGCCGCATCACACCGCCTCCGGCGTTGCCCTTGTCGGCGGGGGCAGCCGCCCGCGGCCGGGTGAGGTGTCGCTGGCGCATCACGGCGTGTTATTTCTCGACGAGTTGCCCGAGTTTCATCGCGACGGGCTCGAAGTGCTGCGCGAGCCAATCGCAAAAGCCATTTTTGTAAGTACTATTTTAGAAAAATGTTTTGGTTTTAGAGTCTTTAATTAAAGTACCAGTACTATTTAGTAGGATCCCTAACTCCTTTAACTGCCCCAAGTTCGGCGACCTTCTGTAGGACCTTCTGAATCGCCGTTTTAAATCCGACCTGAAATATTGTTCTGCCGTTCGCAGTTTTAATCCTGCCATTGATATCTTCTTTCCAACCCTCTTGGTTCATCGTTTGTTCAGAAATTGCGTGTTGCAACGCTTCTATTTCGTGATCCAAAAAGCGGTGCCCATCACCAACCTCGTCGCAATTCTTTGAACCTTCTGAATTTCGACCCCTGAGATCAATGATTATCTGAGAGTTTTGCTTCAACCTATTTACGCTAGCCAGCAATTGGGTGTTCTCTGCCAAGATCGAACCGAAAATCGCCCTTACTGACAAGTCGTCAATCTGATCGAGCAAATCTTCGTACTTCCAGTTACTTGGTTTGGCTATGGACTCCACCGAGCTTGAATTTTTTTCAGTCCAGCAATGAATAATGGCGCGATAGTCGCTCCCGGTCTTATTCTTTATCGCCTGCAGCCCGGGACCTCCACGCTGAGCTGAAAGTTGTGCAATAGCCCGAAGAGTGAAGTCGCTCTTCTTCTTTTCGTATTGCTCGGCACACACTTGGTGAATGATATTCAACGATTTCGATTTGCGACGCGACGCATGAACGTTAAGCGATTCGAGCAAACTAGCTGGATCGATCATGCTATCTCCGAACTCAGCGGGATAGCCTTGAGTCTTTTAGCATTGAACCCACTGGACAGAGTGCTCAACTTGATTGAAGCCGCAACGGATGTTTCAAGAAGCTCTACCGTGTCCCCCAATAAACCAACGTCACGCAACATGACAGTCCTATCAGCTATGGCCACCGCTTCCTTTAACGAACCCCGGCGTGCACGAAGGAACATCATGAGTTCGTTGCCGACCCACAATTGCTGCTGCTCCGTCAACTTGAAGAAAAGCGGCGATCTGCCGTTAAGTGCCAACGTGGCGTCTAGAATCTGACTTCGTCTCAGCACTGCAGTATGCGGATTAGTTTCTGTGTAAACGGTGGCTTGCTCACAGATCCGCTCTAACAAAAGAAGTTCCGTATCGGCTGATTCTAAGGCGAATTTGAGATCACTTATCTCGCCCACAGGAATTAGCTTTATTCCATCGTCCGATAAGCTTTGAAGCGCTACACAGCGCGTTAAAAGTTTATGCGTGGCATGCATATCATGGATTAGTTTGTCGACGTTTTCAGCAGCTTGTTCGCGTTGTCGATAGAGCTGATCCAGCTCCATGCCCTTCAAGAAGGGCACATTTACGGCTTCGCAACGAACGCGCTGGTTCTCCAACCCATCAACAAGACTTTCCTTGATTCGAAAATCATCCGTTGCTTGGCCGTGACCGCAAGCTCGGAAGCTTAGATCGTTAAAATGCGCAATTAAGCCGTCGAGAAATGCTGGGCCCGTTATGAAAAAACGGCAACGCACGCAGTTTTTTTCAATCGGGTAACCAGGAACGGGCGCATATACCCTCTGCGCACGATCTGTCTTTATATCGCGCAGAACTTCTCCACCGATATCGCAAAAACGTGCTCCGACCGGACAAATCCCTTTATCCTGCACTATCAAAGCAGCAGCCGATTTGTTTTCCGTAACAGCCACAATTCCTGCGACATCATTAAAAGCAGTTCGTTTTTCAAGCTCTCGATATGTGGCGTCTTTGCACCAACGTCTGAACGCTTCTTTCTCTTTTTCTAATACTTTTTTCTCCGCTCCACTCAGCACTTCCGAAACATGGGTAACGCTGGCTTTGTTGTAGTAGAGCGTCATAAGGATCGACGCGTGACCCGCCAGACATTTTGCGAGAATAGGGACAGGGACACCGCCGTCCACCAGCAAAGAGGTTAGTATCGATACCCGAAGTGCGTGAGGCGGAAAGTGGGTACCGGTTCCATCCGAAGCCACAAACTCAATTGGCGTTCCATCATGTAATGTCTCGCTTCGAGCAACGCAACGCCTTTGCAATTCCTCCAATAGCGATCTCCAAAATCTTTCTACGCCGGCGGGGGTAATAGGCTTTCCTCGATCGTCTTTCTTATTATCCGCAGCATTCCGCATTAAGAAGCATGCAACTCCCATAGTTTTCAGAACTTTCTTCGCCCTTTTGTAGCCGATGTGTCGATGATGCAGGCTCGCCCAAGCTACCGGAGCTTTTATTGGATTGTATTTTTCTTGCCAGTTCCGGAGCTTTTCGGCCAGATACAGTATGTGGTCATGCTGCCAAGGTATGACATAACCAAGGTCTTCTGTATTCTTTAATTGGTCTGCCGTCTTGTTCGTATTTATAAAAAATCCTGTGGTCTGAGTTTTTTCTTCGAGATCGAAAAGACGACGAAAGAACCCGCGTTCGATCGGCCGTCGTGCACTACCCATCGCAAGTGGGCCCGAATTCATTTCCCAAGAACCGTTCACAAAGCGCCAGGTATCTGCTTCACCGCTATCAAGCATTCGAGCTTGGTACGTTCGCAACGGAAGATGCAAACGAATAAGTGTGCATACCGCACGCACTGGAGACCAAAGCTGAATTATTTCCTTGCGGGTCGCACCACCGCGGAATCGTGAAACGGTACGCCACACGCAGTCCGGATCGTTAACGTCAATGATCTTCCTGTCGACTTCAAACCAGTCTGCCCTTCTTTCGATGTCATGAGCCCATTTCCAGTCAGTGAAGTTAGGTCCCTGATAGATAACTTCCCTTAGCTCTCTTACATAGCGATGTGGTAAAGGCGTTTTATTGGTTTCCTTTCTGATGAAACCGGACCTGATCAATCGAGGGATAGGATTGTGAAAAATGACAGGAAGAACTGGGTGATCAAAATCATCAGGGGCTGATAACTTGGTATAGAGAACCCATTCCAGGAATAAACTGGCGTGGTTGTTTATTTTTATAAGATTGGGCGTAAGGCGGTTATCTGGAGATATAACCTCGAAGAAATTTTCCTTGCGCGTTGAACGCAGGAGAAAGTTTGTCGGATCAAAACTCTGGCTAGTCTGGCGAGGTAAATAATTCGCTAAAAATACGTCCACCCCACGCCTGACTCCGACATGCCCCCTTTGAATTTGCTCGTAGTATTCCGCTGCGAGGGCTCTCCACGCATCTAGTCGTCCATCTTTTCGGAGTACGTAATTAAATTTCTCGTCACTCCCCTTTCCAGAAACTTTAGGAGACCTGCGTCGTACTGGATTGGAATAGTCTGATTTAAGTATCCGACTACCGTTTTTATCTACTGTTGAATAGTAGTTATGAAGAACCCAATCTAGAAAATCGTGAGCGATATTTATAATCGCGACTCGTCCGCGTGCGCAACTACCATAAGCACCTGGCTGGAACTCCGGGGCAGAAGCGTTTGCTCGCAGGAAAACATCAGGATCGCGTGGCAGATCAAGACGGCAGATATGCTCAATCAACAAGCAGTAAATTGCACCTCTACGCCTCTGTAATAGCGACTCAGTAACATCATGATTCCATGATTGCTCCCAACCCGCTGCGAACGCACTCCACTTCGACAACCGAGGATCGAAAAGAGAAACGTAATCGTATTTCGAGTCACCTTTGTACTTCCATACTCGCTTCTGAATTCTTTCGAAGGGAATTCGGTACTTAATGAATAGCGAATCTGCCATGCCCTCCTGAGAAAACAACCTTGATGTGAGCACCCAGTGCAGAAAATCATATACACAATCGTGAACGACCTTAGCGGTTTCTACTTGTCGTTCGGTTCCTTCGACTATGAAAGAAAAATTTGGATACGCGTCTTCATTTTGGAAATACTTCTTGGGCTCCGCTGGCAGATTTAGGGCCAACATGTAGTGAATAAAAAATGACCGCAACGCAGTATAAGTAATGGCGCGTGCTTCGCTACAGATTGAGTAGTATTCGGCAGCTAAGGTGCGCCACTTTTCAAATTTCCGGTTCGTTTTAGTAACAAACGAAAATTCCTTATCCACTCCTACTCGTCCCCTCAATTTCATTGAGCCGACTCCCCAAGCAGCTGCCGTCCAGAAAATAAACCGAGTGGATCTACCTCATCAAAGCCAAAACGAACCAGTTCTCCAGGAGTTGTCTTAGCACCGACATTCAGCCGTCGCTCTGCCGCTTCTAGAGCAGCGCTGACTTCCGATGCCGACGGTTGAACATAGGGAATCTGCGACTCGATTGACGAGTGATGCAATGCACGCTGACGCGTGATTGCATCAACTCCCGCGGTTCTCATTCGCCTTCCAAAATCGTGCCTGTGGCCATGCGGGGTAGTACCTTCGGATTTAGCGCTTACAAGGCCGATTCGCTCAACAGCTCTCTGGTGCGCTAGTTCGTATGCAGCAATCGAGTACGGTTGACCTGCGATCGACTTGCGAAAGGATATGAACGCAAAAGGATGATTGCGCAGCTCGGACTTTATCCGGCTAACTTGGGACAGATAGAGCGGCCACAACTTTAGAAAAAGACGACCCCAATCACTAGGGAACCAATGCACTTTCATCCACTTTCCACTTTCATCTTCTAGCATTGGATTTTTCCAGCCGGCGTGAAGATTGTTTGTGTACTCCGGTCGCGGCTTCATTCCGTACTTTCGCAGTAAGTACGTCTCTCGATTCGCTCTACTTTTGCTGCGACGTGGATCGCGCCAATCGCTTGGCGCCTCTCCCTCGTAAGGATGAAAAATTCGAACCAAGGCGATTGATGGGTCGAAAGGATCTGCAACTACGTCATGAATGTAGAGGTGAAACGGTTCGGATTCTCGAAGACCACCTCCATGTAAAAGAATAGTGATGAGAATATCTCGCAAACTAAAACGGTCCTCCCAACGAGGTTTATTTTTACCTCCAGGCCGGACAAACCCTTCAAACAACAAATCGTATATCCGAGAATTTGGAAATCGCTTTTGTTCTCCGGAAAGAGACTTCGAACTTTTTCGACGAAAAAAAATCTTCGCTCGATCCGTGGTGAGTGAGGATTTTGATAAACGGGCGTGCTTTAGGATCGACCGATTGCGTCGAGCATAAAAAGCGAGGTTGTTAAGTTGTTGCTCGTATCGGCACGTGTAGTGATCAGCAGATGCCTGCGTGCCATTCTGAGTTGTTAACCACTCCAGAAAATCTTTTACTTCCGTAGATAACTGTCGGGCGTACCCTTGCCTGCGAGGCGACCAAAAAAGCAAGCTAGGATCCTTGCCGTTCTCTCCAATCGTTCCTGTATGGAGTCGTTCGGAAAACATTGAGAACGCTTCTTCCGGTTGCCTCACAAACTCTTGATTTGCCGCAAGATAATCAAGAAAGAGGCCGACCGCAGTAACAACTGCTGCCATCCACCTGTAGTTACGCCCATGATGGCTGCGCGTATACAAGAGGTAACGTATTAGAGGTTCAAGTGGGCCAACGTTAGTTAAAAGAACAGGAATCTCTAGCGGCAACCCACTATGGTCTCGCGCGACCGTTGCCTTAACTTTCGTCCAGTTTGCGCCCACTAGCAGCGTCTAGCTCACCGAGCCAATACCGATGCGCGTTTTGGCGGTGGTATCGCGAAGCCATGCGTCAAACGCCGGCAATCCAAGACGCGGACGACTTTTTCCACGACCCACGTCTCGAATGAGAGGGCCGGAGTTAGTTTGTTCCGACTCGCAGAACGACAGGCCATGTGAAACGGAAGTCACATGCATTGCGAAGTCTGAGTCCGGCACTACGCGAAAACTGTGTACCCTCGCAAGAAACTCGAGCACGGCTAGTCCAGCTAAATGCATGTTAAGGGGCATAACGACTGGCCGGGCATTCCCAACACCCTGGAGTGTTAGTGGCGGTCCAAATCCGCGTAAATCTGGCGGCGAGATCGGTGGAGATATATTAGTAAGTCAGCGTTAGGAGTTGTCATCCGATCCGGCGTCGGTGGATCGCGCCATCGCCCCCGATGGCAGCGGGAAGTCCTTGT